>JBAYMW010000011.1:0-23666 GCA_041663405.1 Candidatus Omnitrophota bacterium
ACAAGTCCTTTATGAGGCTGTTCTCTGTTACAAAACTATTATCATCCCATAAAGTAAAACCGTTACATAAGCACGGATAGAAAGACAGGAAAGTAACTATCAGGACCGCGAACAGGGCAACCGGTGTAATATATCGTTTCATTTCCATCAAATTAAACATACCCGAGCATCTTCAGGGCCTGTATGTCCTTGCGCCAGTTCTCATGGACCTTCACCCACAGCTCGATATATACATGCCTGCCGAGCAGCTTCTGTATGTCGTTTCTCGCAGCCTCCCCGATATACTTAAGCATCTGCCCGCGGTGGCCCACAATAATCTTCTTCTGCGACTGGCGCTCGACGTATATCGTCGCCCTGATGTATGTCACCTTCTTCGGCCTGTCAGCGAATTCCTCGATCAGCACCGCGATGGAATGTGGGACCTCTTCATGCGTAAGTTCGAGCGCCTTTTCGCGGACTATCTCGCCCGCCATAAACCTCTCGCTCTTGTCGGTCAATTGGTCATCGGAAAAAAGTTTCGGCCCGGACGGCAGGTGCTCTATAACCTTTGCCAGCACGGCATCCATGTTATCGCCCATCGTCGCTGAAGTCGGGATTATCTCCTTGAAATCATAGAGCTTCAATGACTCCTCTATCAGCGGCAGCGCCAGCGATTTACTCATGAGGTCGACCTTATTGATCAAAAGTATCGCCGGCTTTCCGGCCTCCTTTACCATCCTGAATATAAGCTTGTCCTCGTCGGTTATGCCCTTTGTCATGTCTATTATGAATATGATAAGGTCCACCTCCAGCAGCGAGTCCTTCGCTGCCTTCGTTATGTATTTCCCGAGCAGGTTCTTCGGCTTATGTATTCCGGGCGTATCGACGAAGACCACCTGCGCGTCCTTATTCGTCAGTATGCCCTGTATCTTATTGCGCGTAGTCTCGGGTTTCGCGGTGACTATCGCGACCTTCTCCCCGACGAGACGGTTCAATACCGTCGATTTACCTACATTCGGCCTGCCGACTATCGCGACAAAACCGGATTTGAATTTTTTCTCTTCTGCCATGTCAGTAAAGGTCTCCCGCCTTCAATTCTTTCAACCACCGTTTTTCGAGTTCTTTGGTGCTGATATAAAATTTCTTCTTCGCGGCGTCCTCAAAGGCCATTCCGGTACCCAGCAATTTCAGGACCTCTTTGATCGTGTACTTATTGTACCTTTTCATCAGGTATTTAGCGAGCGAATACGACTCCTGCGCGGCAAGGTGGTACTGTATCTCGTCGTTCGCCGAGTCGAGCACCGTATCGAGCTCGCTGAAACGCAGCAGCAGGCCGTTCTTCACGGCATTCTTCAGGATCGTCATGTCCTTTTTCGCGTATTTATAACCTTCGTAATACGCGAGCCCCTCGTGCAGCCAGCTGGGGGCCTTGCCCATGGAGATGTCATTGACCAGCAGGTGCGTATATTCGTGCCAGACCACGCCGCGCAGGTCCTCCGGCGAGAGGTCCGAGCCTACGAACGGCAGCCGTATCTTCCCGTCGTAGATCCCGCTCGCGCCCTTCTTCCAGTCGCGGACCGCCTCGAAATCCTCCCGGTCGTAAAGGATCACCGTTATCTTATATTGCGGCCGCAGGCCGAACTCCTGGCCGAGTATGCGGTACGCTTCCTGCAGGTAATACCGCACGTTGTAGCTTGTCCTCGCGCCCTCTTTGGCGTACCTTATGTCGAACTGGTCCATCCCGGACGCGCGGTATTCTTTTTCAACCTTGTTCTCGGTCTCGGCCTTGCCTATCCTCTTCTTTATATCCTCTGCGTATTTAAAATCCGGCTGTATATCGAGGATCTTCTGCCAAAGCGCTTTCGCCTCCTCGAGTTCCTGGGAGTTGTATTTCACTTCAGCGAGCACGAAAAGCGCGGTCGTGTTATTCCCGTCATAGCCCAGGGCCTTTTGCGCGTACTGCCCGGCCTTGTCGAGGTTGCGCATTTCGTATTCGACCTCGGACTGGCTCGCGTAAGCGGACGCGAGGTTATTCTCGACGGTCTTATTCCCCCTGTCCAGTTTCAACGCCTGCTCGAGATATGATATCGCGGCCTTATACGAGCCGTTCTTGTAAGCGTCCACGGCCATCTGGTTGTACGCAGCGGCGCCGGCGGGATCGTCCCTTACCGTAATGGCCTCGCAGGCAGGCGCAGCGAGCACAGAAAGCGTTGCGAGCGAAGCGAGCGCTATAAGTATTTTGCGTTTCATGTTATAATCAGTATACCTTAATATGAAAAAACTAGTCAAGATAATGGCGCGCCTGCGCGCGAAAGACGGCTGTCCGTGGGACAGGGTGCAGACTCATTCCTCCCTCAAGAAACATATTATTGAGGAAGCGTACGAACTCTGCGATGCGATCGACTCGAAAGACCCGGAGAAGCTGAAGGACGAACTCGGGGATTTCCTTTTCCAGGTGATCTTCCAGGCACAGATCGCGAAAGAGCGCGGCGCGTTCGACCTGGGCGACGTGATCCGCGCGTCCGCCCTGAAGATGCTTCACCGCCATCCGCATGTTTTTGGCAAGCATAAAGCTAAAAACCCTGACGACGCGTATAAACACTGGCAGTCGCGCAAGGAGCAGGAGAAGAACTATAAGGACCGCAAGAGCATACTCGACGGCGTCCCGAAGACGCTGCCCGCCCTCATAAAAGCGCAGAAGATCTCGAAACGCGCGGCGACGCAGGGATTCAACTGGCCGGACGTCAGTTTCGTTGTAAGCAAGATCGACGAGGAGCTCGAGGAAGTAAAGGCGGAGCTGAGGAGCGGCAACAAGCGCCGCCTCGCCGAGGAGATCGGCGACCTGTTATTTGTTATCGTTATACTCTCCCGGTTCAACGACATCGACGCCGAGGAGTCCCTGCATAACGCGACCAAGAAATTCGCGAAACGGTTCGGCAATATCGAACGCGCCCTCAAGAAACGCGGCAAAAAAATGGATGAGTGCGGTTTTGAGGAACTCTACCGGCTGTGGCGCCGGTTAAGGTAGCTGCCGCTTCCCCGCTTCCGGACGTTGTTTAGCAGCCCTCATCTTCCCGTGCAGCCTCTTGCTCTGCAGGCAAAATGCCTCTATCTTCGCTTCTATCAAGGGCGGGAACGGCGTGCCGTCTATTTCGACCGACAGGAAAGGAAACTCCTCCACCCCCTTAAGCTCCGGGAATTCCCTGCCGAACAATTTCTTCTTCGCGCTTAGGTTCATATTCCCGTTCAATATCGACTCTATTATCCTCGTGGGCAGGCACGCGAACGGGCCGACGTTTATCACGCCGGAGACATGTTCCGCTATCTCGTTCATCGCCGCGCCGACCACGACTATCGACTCGCCGGTCAGCTGCTCATCGAAGAATTTCTTTCCGGTGTCCATTATCTTCTTTATGTTTATCTCCTCGTTGCTGTAGAGGCCTGACCGGGACAGTATTCCCTTTATCTTCCTCTCGTAGCTGCTCTGCAGGAAGGTCTTTATGAAGAATTCGACCCTCCCCGATACCCCGAGGTCGGAACCGACAAGTTTGTTCTTCACGAGATAATCGACATAGTAGAACCATTCGAGCATCGGCGCCGTCTTTGCGACGATCTCCTTTTGCGCGAGCCTGTCTATCAGCGGGTTACAGCAATAATCGTCCCGCCTCACGTATATCTCGCCCATTATCGCCACCGTATTCGCCTCCGACAGCGGGCGTTTAAGCGGTATCCTGCTTAACACATCCATAGAATCTTCCAAAACGCCGTAAAGGCCCGCGCCCTTGTTCCCTATACAGGCCAGTATGCGCTGCCACTGCTGGTCGAATATCTTCATCGCCTCCTGGCGGTCTTTAGCCAGTGCCTTGAGCGCGTTCTTAATGTCATACATCGCGTCATAGATCAGCGCGGATTTCAGGACCAGGATATTGAAGGTGTTTCCCATGCCGAGATAGCTGTTCTGGGTATCCATCGAGTAGACCGCGAGGTTCCTTATCTTCTTCTTCCTTATAAGGCCGTTGAAGAACGCGTTATATTGCCCGAACCTGCAATTGCCTCCCGTGGACGGCATGAAGAAGACTAGCACCTCATCGCCCCTCTCCCGCTCCAGGTATTTCATTAGGCTTCCGGCGCTGAGGATGAGCGGCAGGCATTCCTTACAGGTCGTGTTGGACCTGCCGTGTTTCAACGATATCCCGTCGGAAGGCTCAAGGGGTATCGTGGTTATTCCTGCGGTCTCGAAGACGGCCGCAAGTATCTCCGGCCCCATCTTGCCCATCGGCGGTATAAGAAGTTTAACCTTCTTATCATTTATCTTGAGCCTCTCCCTGTCGGACGATATGATCCATAGCCTCTTATTGTGGCTTATGCAGCGGGCCGGGATGAACGAGTCGAGGGCCTTATGGGGATGCTCGCCCATCCGCCTCGACCTCTCCACGATATCCAGGAACGCCTCTATCCTCGTGTTTATGCCCGCGTCCGCGGTATGGCTGTCTATCTCGAGGATGAGCATCGGCTTCTTGTCCATCATCTCCCTCACGTGCCCGACTATGAACGAATCGGGGCCGCAGCTGAAATTCGTCACGAATGCCGCATATAGCTGGGGATGCTTCCTGACGAACCGCGCGGCCTTAAGGATCATCTGTCCGCTCGCCCAATACATATTCCTGTCGTCGGATTCGCCCTCATACGGCAGGCAATCGAACGGTATTATCGTCACTCCGCGCGAGGAGAACTTATCCGGTATCGCCATATTGGCTTCCGCGGCAAAACTGTTGTACGGCCTGCCAAGCAGGACGACCGCTATCCTCTCGGGGTCCTTCTTGAGTTCCTCGAGGCATCTCTTCCCGTATTGCTTCATCTTATCCGTAAAATCTTCCTGCTTGCCGCAGGCTTCCGTATAGGCCTTTATCGCATCCCGGCGGCCGTAACCCATCTCCACGGCCATCTCCATGAATGTCGCCTGCGCGCCCTTTAACCCCTTCGAGAAATCTATGATCGGTATAAGGAGCTTGCCCTTGCCTGACTTCTTGAACGTGTCGCGCAGGTAATACGGCTCGCTCTGGAGGATCACGCAGGTGGATTGCTGCTCTTTCCGCGACTTGGAGGCCTTCTTGGACCTGACCTCGAGTACCTGCGGAAGGAATATGTAATCCGTATCCTTCTCGATGAGGTTATGGAAAAGGCCGTGGGCTATCTCGGCCGGATAGCAGAAAGCGGCCCTCTTATGCTGGACGCCATAGTCCGATATCGCGTCCGATACCACGACTTCCATTCCCAGGGCGGAAAAGAAATTATGATACAACGGGAAGAATGTGTGGGTAAGGAACGATTTGCTTATTCCGACGGTCTTCGCTCCGCGGCGGGGGAGCGAAGGCGCTCCCGCTGGGGAGAAGAGTTCGTCCTGCCTGATCTTTACCAGGTTCAGCTTTGCCTCATCCACGGCAACCGAATGGTTCAAATTGTAATACCTGTTGCAGGAACCGCCGAACAGGTATATCTTTCCCTCTATTTCGATGCGAAGGATGCTGCAGCCGCGGTCGCATTTTTCCGCGCCGCCCTTACACTTGAACGCGTCGCGATATTTGACTTCCCTTCCGATGAGCTCGGAAAGCTTGAACTCTTTTCTCTTTAGCAGGCCATGTTTCAGCTTGTCCTTTATTTCGAGCGCGACCCCGAAAGCCCCCATGAGCCCCGGTTCCGGAGGGACCACGATCTTTTTCCCGAGTAGCGACGCCATCGCTACGGGGACCGCCTTGTTATAGCACACGCCTCCCTGCATCAACACCTTATCCCCGACGATCCTGTTGCCCTTGACCCTGTTGATATAATTCATGCATATCGAGTATACGAGGCCGGCGACGATATCTTCCTTCTTGAGCCCTTCGTAGGAAGCGGTCTTTATATCGCTGCTGATAAAAGCCGCGCACTGGTCGTTGAAATTCGGCGGGCTCTCGCCCCTCATCGCCTGCGGCTCTATCGCGGCCAGTTCGACGCCGAGCGTCTCCTTGCACGATTCCTCGAGGAAGGAACCGGTGCCGGCGGAGCAGGCCTCGTTCATCGCGTAATCGCAGGCGACCATGTTCTCGATATGCGTGTATTTCGCGTCCTGCCCGCCTATCTCGAATATCGTGTCGACCTCTTCGTCAAAATATGCCGCCGCGCGGGCGTGGGCAATTATCTCGTTTATGACGCCGTCGGTCATCGCGTGCAGGGCCGCGATCTGCCTGCCGGAACCGGTCACGCCGATCCCTGTTATAACGATATTTTTCTTCAGGTTCTTTTCAAGGGCCTTATAACAATTACGGGAGGCCTCGACCGGATTGCCGTTCGTCCTCAGGTATATTGAATCCAGCACGGCATCGTCGCGCTCCCTCAATATCACGGCCTTCGTGGTCGTCGAGCCGACGTCGAGGCCTATGATGCAGGCGTCCCCGTCGGAATACTCCTTCTTCTCCCAGGCGCCCTTGAATTCGACGAGCGGCAGCGCGGACTTGAGCGGCGGCAGGCTGGTGTATCTCGAGGAATGGCGTTTATCGTTTAGCAGCTTCGTATTTGCCGTATCGACATTGTGCTCCATCGTCCAGAGGGCCGCCCCGAGGGCCTCGAAATACGCGGCCTCCTTCGGCACATGGATCGAGCGGATATCCTTCTTCAGGAAGTTCACGACACGCGGGTTCAGCGCGACGCCGCCGATAAGCATCACGTTCTCCCTCGGCAGGTTCACGAGCAGCTCCATGACCTTCCTCGACATCATCTCGCAGAGTCCCGCGAGTATCTCGCTTATGTCCTGGCCCTTATTGAGGGCATGGGTGCAGTCGCTCTTGCAGAATACCGAACACCTGCTCGAGAGCCTGTAGGTCTTTTCGGAGGACGCGAGCTTCACCGCTTCGTCGAGGGATATGTTCATCCTCCTGAGCTGCTGCATGAAGAACTCCCCGGTCCCCGACGCGCACTTATTGAGCGTCCTTATGCCGGAGATGTTGCCTTCTTTGTCGAGGACATAGGCGACGAAGAGCTCCGCGCCGACGCTGACGACGGCGTCATATTTTTTCCTGCCGGCATTCAGGAACTTCAGCGCCTCCTCGACCGCCTCTGGCTCGGAGATCCTCGGCAATGATATCGAGGGCCCGACCTTCCTGCCGGTCACGGCGATGTTCCGGTATCCTTCATCCTGCAGCCTCCGGAGGGCCTGCTCGAGGGACCCGAAGATGTTGCCCTCATGCGGCATGCTTATGACCCTGCCGACATGCAGGCCTTCGCTGTCCTTATATATCTCGACCGACGTCAGGTTTGACGCCCCGACACATATTCCGCAAGTTTTAACCATTAATGAACGTTCCGTCCTAATACCTGTAGTGTTTCGGTTTAAAGACCAATAAAAGCAAAAGGCCTGCTCCCCATAGTACCGCCAGGAAGACCGCTGCCGGGACCACGGAATCAACACGGTTCGGTATCGAGCCGCCCGCAGCACCGGTGAGCCTAGCGGCCATGACAATGAATTGCGAAACCCCTATGCCGAAGAGCATCCCTAATATCCCCGCGATGTTCACGATATTCCCCTGCCCCGCCTTCCATAGGCTTCCGATAAAGCATCCGTCCGCGAATATGAACCCAAACCCCATCATGAATGAGCCGAGCATCAACAGCCCTGCGTTCGAAACGTACTTTTCCATCTCGATCGGGCCGAACAGGGAGTACTTAAGCCCCGCCTGGTAGAGCAGCGCGAGGCACATGACCGTAAATAATATGCTCCTCCACACATAAGACGAACTCGACAGGAACCATTCCTTAAGCATGCTCGACATGCATATCGTTCCGCGTTCAACGACAACCCCGAACACGGCGAGGAAGAATACCGCGAACGCGAAGCCCGCCTTACCTGCAACATCGAGCTTTGAGAATAATACGATCATCGCCACGAATGCCGCGAAGATCCCTATTGCGGCGTAGAAAACGACCTTCTGTGTTTTTCCTTCCATCAACTCCTGCGGGATGTAGAACTCTTTTTGCGAGCGGCCCGTCTTCAGCGTCAGGAGGCGGAATAATTTCGAGCCGAAAAACCCTCCGGCTATCATGAATACCGCATAGATCCAGCCTTTCGTTACCATGAACGCAGTCAGGTTGAAGATGCCCGCCAGGTTGAAAAGGACTATCGAATACACCGACATCGCCGCTATGGTCGCGCCTATGCCCATTATAACACCGCCGGCAAGGGCGTAGAGCATCGGCTCATATGTGACGGGGATCTTTATGCTGAACTCTCCGAAAATATGGGCGCTGATATAAGCGCCAAGCATTATAAACCCGAATGTCAGTATAGGGTTCTCGAGCAGCAGGACGACTGCGTTCTTCTTGTCGCCCAGGTAATTCTGGTTGAAATACCAGAAAGTTATAAGAAGCACGGCCAACACGGGCCCAGTCAAAATATAAGGCCAGTGCCTAGCGATATTCTTTTTCATATTCCTCCAATGCGGCAGGTATCGCCTTTATGAACTCGGATATCTGCGTCGCCGGCGAACATCTTATCGCTTTCCCTATTATCCTGTTCAATATAAGGGCTTTTGTATCGGCGGAAGGGTCCTTTTTAAACCTTAGCGCGGAGAGCATCCCGGTTATCGTATCCCCGGTCCCCCCTATCGCCTCCATCGCGGGAATATTCGGCATCGAGACTTCGCCCGTCTTGACGCCGTTGTCGTAGACATAATCCGTCGCGCCTTTTATCACCGTTACCTTTGCCGTATTATGCCCTTTGTAAGCCGAAACCGCAAGTGAATCCACGGAAGGCTTCCTGTTCACTACTTCCTCCCTGACATAAAGCGGATGCGGCGCCATCTCATCCGCCAGGAAATACAGCTCTCCCTGGTCCGGCGTAAAGACATCGAACTTATCGGCCAGTTTTGTCGCCTTCATCAGGTACATGCCGCCCGCGTCCGCGATAAGCTGCGGTTTCTTTTTTAGCGAGTAGACCTTGGCCATCAGCGGGCCGCCGTATCCGACCTTCGGGAACATGTAATGCAGCGTCACGATATCAGGGTCGTATTTATCCAGGTTCTCAAACACTTCGTGGAACATCATGTTAGTACCCACGCCGTCGCCGGTGTCCGCGCCAAAGATGCACAGCGGCGCTTCAAATCCGTAAAATCCGCATATCATCGCCGCCGACGCAGCCATCGCGGCCGTCCCCCTTTCCACGGGGAATACGGCGCCGCCTATCTTAAGCCCGTCGGGACCGGCCGAGGCCTTCCCAATATGAAGTCCGGATTTATTCGGCACCGTGCCTACAAGGACCAGCATCTATATATTCACCTCTCTCTTTAACGAATCAAACGATATTTGGAGCATATATGAGCAAAGGCTGTTGCCCAGTCTTATCGGGTCGTCGGCCTCTTCGATCTTCCGGCCGTAAAGTTTCTCGGCAACATACGGAATATCGGGGCACCCCCCTCCGGAGATGTTCACTATCTTATGGCTGCCCTTTTCAACCGTTATCTTCATATTCCCCGCCTTGCACATTATGTATCCGTCTATCTCGACGAAAGTCGAGCGCTTTAATATGTCGGGGAGCATCTCTTTCGCCGATACGATCCTGTAAGTCTGCGCGACCGGCTGTTGCTTTATCGTCGCCTCTACGGCTTCCTGCTCGAGCAGGTCGAACTCGACGGCGAGGTCGCACCCAATCCTGAACTCAGGCGGCGGCGCTACGAGCCTGACCTCGAATCCCTTCTCCTCGAGCATCTTATGCGTCTGGATGACCGCTTGAACGCTGCCGTAAAGCAGTATCCCCTTCGGCTTCACATATTTCGGCCCGAAAAATCTATCTATCCAATTTGCCATGTCTACCTCAAAAGGATGAAGCCAAATCCTATTACGCAGTATGCGATGAAAGTATATCCGAGATAATAAACATAAAGCCGCGGCTTGAGTATCTTGCTCAACACTATGGCCGTCGGAAAACTTATCCCGGCACCCGACATCATCAATGTCATGACCGCCGCGCTGTTCATGCCCTTATCCGCCAGCGAGAAACAGACCGGCGCCAGCACCAGGATATTCGAGTAGAGCGGAAAACCTATCACCGCCATAAGCGGGATGGCCAGATACAGCGGTATGCCGTTAAAACGCTCGATAAGGCCGACAGGGATATAATTATGCACGAACCCGGCAATGATCGCCCCGAACGCCAACGGCAGCAGGAGTTTCCTGAACAGGGTCATTGAGAATCCGGCGGCTTCTTTTAATGTGCCGGCCCCTGTCCCGGGAAGCCCTTTGTCCTCCTTGATGTTTATGCCGCCTTCCATATGCAATTTCGGCACTAATATACCGCCCAATGTCGCGGCAGCCAGTATAGCCGTAGTAAAATATACTGCGAATTTCCAGCCAAACAGGAAAAATATCAACGCTACCGCAGAAATATTCAACAGCGGCGACGAGAAGAGGAACGCTATCGCCGGGCCCGCCCTGAGTCCGAGCTGGACCATCCCTGTAAATACGGGTATAGTGGTGCAGACGCAGAAAGGCGTAAGCGCGCCTATGACCGACGATATGAAGTTGCTGGTTATCTCTCCTTTGCTTTCCATCGCGGAAAACAGTTTGTTCACCGGGAATTTTCTCATTACGATACGGGAGATGAACGTCACTGTGATGAACAACGCCGCAAGAACCAGGAAGAACTCCAATATGTTCCTTATTATACCGCTCATCTCTGCCTGCCCCTGTAAATATTATTATATACGCAGAACGGTATCATCTTGCCGTCCGGCTGGATGACGTGTATGCAGCATTTCATCGCCCTCTTGACATCGAACGTATAGGCGTCCATGAACGGCTTGACGACTATCCTGAAGACGTTATCCTTCAGCTGGTCCAGGACATTTTTATTGAAAGGGATCCCGCATACGCACACGAAATCTTTGAGGATGCTTGCCGAGGTCAAGGTCGCCGAGGCCGACCATAGCCCCTCGATAGCTTTCCTGAGCACCGGTGCCGGCGTCGTTATAAGCGTATTGCTGAAATAATCCAGGTACTTCTCTATATCCACCTTCCTGGTTATCGGGATTGGCTTGCCATCCTTCATGAACGCATATGTCAGGCTGCAGCAAGTCGGATAAGGGCACGGCAGCGGTATAAAATCCGAGACCTTAAAAAGCGACCTGGTCTGTTTTTCTATCTCCTTCACGACATCCGGGAGAGTCAGTCTGTCCATCGGGTCAAATTTCACCTTGTCATTGACATATATCATCGGCTGGAATGTCACGCCTTTTACGAATTTGTTCTTGAGCCCGAAATCTATGACCTCGCCTATCTGGTCCTCGTTCAATCCCTTCTCAAGCGTCGCGACAAGCGTAGTCGGGATATTGTACCTGGCAATCCTCTCGAGTGCCTGCTGTTTCAGCTTGAATACTTCTCTGCTTCCGCGCAGTTTTTCATATATCTCAGGCCTGAAGCCGTCGAACTGCAGGTAGAGCTCGATATTGCAGCCGGCGAGCCGCCTTGCCAGCTCCTCATCTTCCGCCAGCCTTATGCCGTTAGTGTTTATCATGAGGTGGCGTATCTTCTTCGAGCGCGCGAGGTCTATTATCTTGAAGATGTCGGGATGAAGCGTCGGCTCCCCTCCGCTTATCTGGAGGACCTCAGGGCTGCCCTCGCACCTCACGTAGCTGTCGAGCATAAAATCTATGGTCTTGAGGTCGAGGTATTTATGCCCCGTGGATTTCGCGAAGCAGGATGGACAGCAGAGGTTGCAGCCGTCAGCTATCTCCAGAAGAGCGACACATGTATGCTGCTGGTGGTCGGGGCAGAGCCCGCAATCTTCCGGGCAGCCGTGTTTTACTTCCGTGCCGAATTCAAGCGGCATCCTGCCCGGCTTGTTAAAGGCAAGGCTGTGCCTGTACATGTCCACATCGGAGGATATGAGCCCTTCGAACTCGCCGTGCTCAGCGCAGCGCTTGAACATATAGACTTTCTGTCCCCTGACCCTGACCTGCGCATCGACGGTTCTCTTACATACCGGGCAAATGCTCCGAGTCAGCTCGAGGAATACGTAGTCTCTTTCTGCCTGTCTTGATCCAAGTGGTATATTCATAATTTTATTAATGACTTATGTTATATAAAACCGCTATACCGCATGATCCAAAAAATGCCAAAACGACCGTAAGAACAAAAATCACGAATATTATCGGCTTGCCTTGGGCTTCCTTGTGCTTGTTGTAGTAAGAACGGGCAGCCAGGAACCCGATAATGATGCTTACTATGACCATTACCGGTAATATCAGGTTTTCCATATTCAAAGTGTCCTCCTCTGTTCCTTCATTATTCTTGTTAATGCCCTATTGAATTTCCAACCACCAAGACACATGCTCCAAATAACACTAAAACTGCAAAAACTAAAAAAAGAAGCAACTTTACCAGACTGACGCTTTGGGCTTTCTTATTGGCAATAGAGAATAAGGCTATAAGAAGGGTCCCGGCAATGATGCCTCCCAAAATTATCAGGGGTAACATTAGGGCGCTCATCTCATGAACCCCCCTCCTAAGCTTATACCCAGGAAAGTCAGCCCGCATCCTCCGGCAATAGACAATGCTGCGATCACGATAATAGCGATTATCCACGCTATTATGCTTTTAAATGCCTTACGTGACGCAAAATATGTGACGGTCTCGATGAACAAAACAAGTGTGCAGGCCCACGATGCCAATACTGACCAACCCGCCAGGATACCGAATATTCCAAACAGAAACGCAACGGACAATGTTAAAGCAACCGTTAAGAGAAAAGTCTTGCTTTTCATACCCCCTCCTTTTTAAAATATCCCCGGTATCAGCATCTTTGTCCTTTTCGCGTATTCTCCGTATCCCGCGAACTCTTCTTTCAGCATCCGTTCTTCCACTTTTGCCCTGAAATAATACGCGATTCCCACGATCGGTGAAAATATCAATATCATATAGTTAGATATCAGCAATCCCGAGCCTATCAACACAAGCATCATAAAATAATACATCGGATGCCGAACGAACCTGTAGGGGCCGTTAGTGACAAGCGTATGCCCCTCCTTTATCTCCGCCGATATCGACCAGTTGCGCCGCAGCACGAACAAGGCCCACAGGTATCCGGCGACCCCTACGACCATAATAACGGCGCCGATCGCCTCTCCGATAACGCTTCCGCTGTATGTCCCGATGCTGTCCCTGACAAAGAACCAGCCCAGCGCCACTGCGAAAGCCGCGATGACGAATATATTGTTCTCAACGCCGGCTTTCTTCTTTGCCTTCCCGGCAAAGAGTACCTGGGCGGCTATTGCCGTAACCAGCAATATAACCCAGCATAATATGAAGAATATCCGTCCCGTTCCGCTTGTCGTCATGTCTTATTGTCCTGTTATTGCTTTGATCAGGAGCAAGCAAGACCCGATCAGCAATAAAAACACGACTATCATGATCAAAGTGCCGACTAATATTCCGCTTCCCGTATATTTCCTTCTTCTCCCGATAAAATAACTCAAGACTCCCATAAATATAACAACTATTATCATGGGCATGAATAAAATGCCGATATTTGAGGTGGCAAAATAACTGTTTAAAAATCCGAGCATGAAGATATTTGCACCTATGCCGGCCGAATTTATGACCAGGCCCAAAACAAAACCGATTATGAAATCACCCCTCTTCTCGCTTGTTGTGTTATATATTTTCTTTTGCATGCTCCCTCCTCTGATTAATAGCCAAACATGCGGTTAAAATACATATTACATGCTCCGATCAGTACAAAACCGATTATGACCGTGATGGTTAAGATACGTAAAAATATACCAACAACTTTCCGCATCGCTTACCTCCTGATTGATAGGATAGCCGCCCAAACAAACACCGCCGCGGATATTATCTGCGCCGAGTCGAGGCCCATAAATCCACCGACCGCATCGGCGCGGAAAAACTCTATCCAGAACCGGAAGAAGGTATACGCAAGCAGGAAGGTCATAAATAGGTCACCTTCCCTTTTTACCTTCTTCCTGGTTGACCATAGAAAAACGAACAATCCGAAGCAGAATGCCGATTCTATCAATTGCGTCGGAATACCGTTTATACCGTAACAACACCCGTTAAAAAAACACCCTATCCTTCCTATCGCGATACCTATGGCCAAAGCCGGGGCAAACAGGTCGCCTGTCGAGCGGTTGAATTTAATTATCTTTTTCGCTACCAGCACTCCCAAATAACCGCCGATAAGACCTCCGACGAGCGTCTTGCCTCCTATCTGCGGCACAAATATGTGCGACATGTGTTGCGAAAAATATCCCCAATAAACGAACAGTACCGAGCCTAACTTGCTGCCTATCAATCCGCCCAATAGGGCGCCGAACATAACTTTAAGCAGCGGCTCCGCAGGTATCTGCTTGCGCTTTATCTCGAGATAATAGACATAAAATCCCGCGGCATACGCTATCGCGCTGAATATGTTATATAGCGGCAGATGCATCGCTTAACAACTCCTTTACCGCATTCCTCTTTATTTTCCTCGTCGATGTCTTCGGCAACTCGTCAAAATAGAGCATGAGCCCCGATATCTTCTTGTATTCCGCGAGGTTGCCGCTGAGACGGTTTACTTCCGCCTCGATCTTCTTCCTGATGAGCTCCTTATCCTTCTTCTCGGCGCCTTCAAAGCGCTCGAGATTCGGCACGATCACGGCAAATACTTCTTCGGTCCCGGCCTTAAGCCCTTCGGCCGCTATCTTCCCTAGAACACATATCTCTTTAATATACGGGCTCGCGGACATGACCTCTTCTATCTCCTCGGGGAATACCTTCTTGCCGCCGCCAAGGACTATCAGGTTCCTGATGCGGCCGGTGATGTATAAAAATCCGTCCTTGTCGAACTTTCCGATATCACCCGTATGCAGCCAACCGTCTTTTATGATCTCGGCGGTCTTTTCGGCATTCTTATAGTAGCCCTTCATCACATGGTCGCCGCGCGTGACGATCTCGCCCTCTTCGCCGAGGGTCCCGTCGGGCTTCATCAGCTTCACCTCGACTCCTGGAATAGGCTTGCCGACGGAGCCGTACTTGAGTTCCTTGAATGTGTTGACGGCGATGACCGGCGATGTCTCGGTCAGGCCGTATCCCTGAAGTATGGTGAACCCCATCGCGTTAAAATCCATCTCGACCGCCTGGTCGAGCGGCGCCCCGCCCGAGACGAAACACCGCAGGTGCCTGCCAAACTGGCCGTGTATCTTGCTGAATATGGCCTTGCCGGGCTTCATATTCAACTTCAGCATGAACCTGCATAAGTGCAGGCACGCGAAGAAAAAATGCTTTTGAACAAACGGCAGCGACTGCGCCTTCTTCATTATGCCGTCGTGGAATATCTTAAGAATGAGCGGCACCGTTATCATGACCGTCGTGCGCGTCTCGTTCATGAGCGCGATGATGTTGGCCGGCTTCAAGCTGTCGCAATAGGTTATTGTCGCGCCGACATAAAGCGGCGAGAGCAGCCCGCCGGTCATCTCGAGCATATGGTTCAGCGGCAGCATCGACAGGAAATTGTCCCCCTCGGTGTAGTTGACAAGCCTGTTGAGCTCTTTTGCCTGGAACATCAGGTTCTTGTAGGTAAGCTCCACACCTTTCGCGACTCCTGTCGTGCCGGACGTATAGACGATTACCGCGGTATCCTCGGTTTCAAGCGGCAGGTATTTCCTGTCACCATCTTTTATCTTGAGGTCTTTGATCTTTATGATATCGTTGCGCGGGGAATCATCGAGCAGGAATACATGTTTCAGGCTGGCGAGTTTCGGCCTGATATTATCCATCGCGGGCAGGTGCTTCTCAGAGACAAATATGAATTTCGCGCCGCTGTCGTTCAGGATGAACTCTATCTCTTTCTCGCTGAGCTTTACGTCTATCGGCACCACGATACCGCCGCATGATATTATGCCGAAAAGGGCTATGCCCCATTCCGGGCGGGATTCCGAGAGTATCGCCGCGCGGTCGCCCTTCTGTATGCCGAGTTTCAGTAATGTCGACGAGACGTCTACCGCCCTCTCGCCGAGCGGGACGTAAGACAGCGTGTTCCACCCGTCCTTCGTCTTTATCTGCAGGGCGGCCTTCGAGAACCACCTCTTGTTTATCGATTCCATTATTTCATGTATGGAAAGGTTGTTGAAATCAGGCCTGGACATCTTCTTTTCCTTCTTTGTGCCTGTTCCTTATCGATTCGGCCGGTATGCCGTAATATATGTCGCGCGGTTCGACCTTCGTGCCTTTGCGCAGGACGGCGCTCGCCCCTATGATGGCGTTATCGCCTATCTCGCATCCGGGCATTATCGTTGAATGCGAACCTATCGTGACATTCCTGCCGATCTTGACCTTCCTCAATTTCAGGGTACCGCGCTCCACTATGTGCCCGATGATGATAGCGCCCCCGCCGATGACCGTATTGTCCCCGATCTCGAGAAGGGTCGCGTCAAAGATATATTTCGAATTAATTTGTACATTTTTGCCGAGTTTTACGCCCAATAACCGCAGGAAGATGTTCGCGAACGGCGTGAGGAGTATAAAATCTATGAACGTGAAATTGACGAGCAGGTACAGCGCGCTTATGAAGGCCCACTTGAAGGTCTCCGCGGAAAATATCGGATGGTCGCCTTCTTTCAGGCGTATGCGGAGCACAGTCCGGACGATCCCGACCAACAGGATAAGCGTGAGGCCGAAAAGGAAATAACCGCCGGCCAGGGAGATCCCCAGCAAGGCATATTTCGCTAGGACGGGCATACCCTCGGAATGAGCGAGCGCATTGAAGAATATCGCGATACCGGGAATAAGCGCGATCCCGAAAAATACCGTACCTATCAGGTACATCGCTATAGCGGCCAGCAATTGCGTCGCAGAAACAAGCAGCCACTTCATTTACGTCCTCCTTTCACAGGGTCTCCCTGAACCATCCCGATATAAGTTCCTTCATCCTGTCCGGGTACTGCTCGATAAGGCGTTCCGCATGCAGCCCGTCGCTGAATATCTCGAGCTTCTTCTCGTATACCGTCGCGGAATTGAACAGCTTCTTCGAATGGTAATCCTTGATCACCCAGTCTTTCGCGCCGTGTATGAACAGTATCGCGCTGCCCTTTACCGCCGCGATCCTGTCGATGGGCCTCTCCTTATCCATGAAGATGTGGTCCATCTTGACCCCTTTGCCCTCGAACCTGCAATCGATCATCGCTTTAAGGTCCGAGAACATCTCGGGTTCCCAGAAATGGTAATTAATGTCCCAGAAGCTGTAAGGGGCGCTTACGAGGACCATGCTCTTTATCTCCGGCCTTTTCGCCGCCACTATTATCGCTATGGCCGCCCCGAGGGAGAACCCCGTAAGCCCTATTTTTTTATAGCCGCTCTTTACGGCATGGTCGATCACTGCCTCGAGGTCTGACGATTCCTTCGCCGTCCATGTGAACTTGCCCCCGCTCTTGCCGTGCCCGCGGAAGTCGAATATAATCACGTCGTGGGCGCCGGAGACCAGGCCTATCGCCTTCCTGATCGCGCTGTTCGCCTTGCTGTTAAAGAACCCGGGGCAGACTATAACGACCGAATCGAAGCCGTTCTTGAAATGCTCGTATGCGATCTCGACGCCGTCTTCCGTCAGAAGCGTTTCGTTACAGGTCATTTTCGCCCCTCTTAAGGCCCCTCTCGAGCCTGTCAAGGATCTCCACGAGCTCCTTCTTGTCCTTTTCGTCCAGGAACCAGACAAGCTTTTTCACGTTATCGAAGTACTTGCTTTCGACCTTTTCTATGAGGTCGAGGCCCTTCTTCGTTATCGATATGTATTTTACCCGGCGGTCATCGGCGCTGCCCTCCCTCTTCGCCATGCCGACCCTCTCGAGCCGGTCGAGGATCCCGGTTATATTGGACCTCGAGACGACCCTGTTTATCCCGAGATCGCTTTGGGTCAGCTTCTTCTCCGAATATTTCAGGATGGCAAGGATGTCGTACTGGGCTGTCGTCACGCCGAATTTCGCGAAAAACCTGTCGGCGGTCTTAATGATAGCTTCGGAGACGTTAATGAGCCGCCGTACGCCGGTATTATTGAGCCTGTCAAGGTCGGTAACTTTAGTCATGGTATTCTCCGGTATTTGTTATTATAATAACAGTTTATATGATAACTGTTATGTTGTCAAGTATATTTTTAAAAAAATCAGGCCGCTTTTTACAGGACGTATTTTACCGTGTTGTCGAGGGCCTTCTTGAATTCGAAGACGGCCTTGAAATCTTCGATGGAATCCTCCTCCGTCTTCGAGAGGAGCTTGGCCTTTATGAGGTTAAAGACTATGTTCCCGAAGTCTTCGGTCTTCTTGACCCCCCAGCTCTCCAGGACCGTGCGCGCGAGCGGGCCGAACTGGTCGATCGCGTAGTCACGCAGGCCTTCGGAAAGCTCCTTCCCGTTCACATGGCGCGGCTTCTTGAACCTCGAGACGGTATGGTTCAGGCCGCCCAGCACGAACAGGTAGGCATCGGCCTTATACCTCGGGTCCTTCTCTGTTATCTTTTCCAGTATGCCTATTATGTCGAGATGTTCTTTCATCTCTTTCCCGCTATGAGCAGCAGGGCTATGATCGTCTTGGCGTCCTTTATCCTGCCCTGCTTTACGTACTTCAAGGCATCGGACAGCCTGACCGTCCTTACCTTGATATCTTCATCGAAGTCGGCCTCAAGCCTCGAAGGCCTAAGGCCCGTTGCCTTGTATAGCACCACAAATTCATCCGTTACCCCGGGAGACGGATAAAAAATATCCAGTTTCTCTAACTTCCCGGCGGCGTAGCCTATCTCCTCCCGTATCTCCCTCTTCGCGGCCGCGAGAGGCGCTTCGCCCTTATTGAGCGTCCCGGCGGGTATCTCCAACAGCCTCTCGTTGACCGCGTAACGGTACTGCTCTACGAGGACTATCCTGTCCTTTGTGAGCATCGGGATGATGCCAACCGAGCCGATATGGTGGACGACTTCCCACCTCGCCTTACGGCCCCTTATGACGCCGTCGCTGACGACGAGCCGGACTATCCTGCCGTCGTAAACGAGGGTCTTCTTCTTTACCTTGAATTCTGCCATGGCCTCATATAAAGGGGACACCCTACTTTTGTAGAGTGTCCCCTATTCGATCGTGTTAGCGTCCTTATTAGAGCTTTACTACGTTTGTAGCCTGCTCACCCTTGGGACCTTTTTCGATGTCGAACTGGACTTCCTGTCCCTCGGTTAAAGATTTATAGCCTTCACCCTGAATCGCGCTGTGATGAACAAACACATCCTTGCCGTTCTCAGGAGTAATGAATCCATAACCTTTCTGATCGCTGAACCACTTTACCTTTCCCTTAGCCATTACTTACTTTACCTCCTTTCCTCTTGAATTATAGTAAATAACGACTTAGCCGTAAAAAAACCGCAAAGGTTAGTTATCATCAACCGATGCGGTATACGATTTCTAATCTTATTTACTACGGAGGTAATTATAGCATAAGCCTGTTTTTTGTCAAGTATTTTTATTTGCCATTTATACCTTTGACATAAAGGCAGGATATTTTGTATAATCATAAGAGCCAGCCAGTATAATGACCAGCTGTTCAGTCCATAGGAGCCGCTTTAGGATATGATCGCAGATTACGGATATGTCGGCCTCTTCCTTATCTTCGGCATCGCTTTCGTTGCCGGAGCCTTCATAGTATCGTGGTTCCTGCGCCCGCGCGACCCGAACCCGGCAAAAAACTCCTGCTACGAGTGCGGCGAGACGGTCAGGGGCAACTCCTGGATACAATTCAATGTGCGCTATTACATCATCGCGCTTATCTTCGTCGTCTTCGACGTGGAAATACTCTTCCTCGTGCCGTGGGCGGTCATATTCCGCGAGTCCGGCATCGTAGCTTTCGTCGAGATGATGGTCTTCATCGCGGTCCTGGTGGCCGGCCTGGTATACGCGTGGAAGAAAGGGGCCCTCGAATGGCAGTAATAGAGAAGATACCCGCTTCGGGCCTCATAGAAAAGTTCCCCGGCGGCAACCTGGTCCTCACGACAAGCGAGACCGTGCTGAAATGGAGCAAGGCCTCCTCCCTCTGGCCCATGACATTCGGCCTGGCCTGCTGCGCGATCGAGATGATCGGCGCGGGCGCCTCAAGGTTCGATATAGACCGCTTTGGGGCCGGCGTCTTTCGCGCCAGCCCGAGGCAATGCGACGTGATGATAGTCGCCGGCACCGTCTGCGTCAAGATGGGCGACTGCATGAAGCGCCTCTACGCCCAGATGCCCGAACCCAAATACGTCATAGCGATGGGCAATTGCGCGATATCGGGCGGCATCTTTTACAATGACACATATTCCGTCGTGAAAGGGACCGAAGCTCTCGGTATACCCGTAGACGTGCATATACCCGGCTGCCCTCCACGGCCCGAAAACCTGCTCTTCGGTATAATGAAGCTCCAGGAAAAGATAATGAAGGAGAAGCATGCCAAACGGTGAAGTCCTGGAAGTCCCGAAGGACGGCCTTATTGAGGCTGCGCAGCGGCTGCTGGGCCGGGGCTTCGACAACCTGCATTGCATAACAGCCGTGGACAACAAGGACCACATCGAACTGGTATACAGCTTCTATTCATTGAAGGAGCACGCTGCCGTAACCCTGAAGGTGCGGCTTTCGGGAGACCTTTCCGTTGAGAGCCTGGCAAGGTCCTGGAAGTCGGCGGACTGGCTCGAGCGCGAGGTCTTCGACCTCTTCGGCGTGATCTTCCTGAACCACCCTAACCTTAAAAGGATACTGAATCCGGACGAATGGACTACACACCCGTTAAGGAAGACATAGCCACAGAGGAGTTCTGGGTAAACATGGGGCCGCAGCACCCCTCTACCCACGGGGTCCTGCGCCTGGAGCTCAAGCTCAGCGGCGAGACGGTCGTCGACAGCATCGTCCATATCGGATACCTTCACCGCAGCATCGAGAAGATCGCGGAGAAACGCACATATACGCAGTTCATACCGTTCACCGACAGGCTCGATTACCTCGCGTCGATGAACAACAACCTTGCCTACGTGCTCGCCGCGGAGAAACTGATGGGTATCGAGGCCAACGACAGGGCCAAGTACATCAGGGTCATAATGGCCGAGCTCGGAAGGATAGCGAGCCACCTCTTCGGCATAACGACGTTCACGCAGGACCTCGGGGCTTTCGCGACGCCTCTCTTCTACGGCATGCGCGAACGCGAAAAGATAGTCGAACTCTTCGATGATATCTGCGGCCAGAGGCTCACATACAATTATATGAGGATCGGCGGCGTATCGCGCGACTTGCCCAATGGCGCCGACGACAAGATAAAGAAGATAATAAGCTACATGCGCCCGAAGATAGACGACCTCGAAGCGATGTTCAGCAAGAACCGGATATTCACGGCGAGGACCAAGGGCATCGGTGTGTTAACCGCCGAAAAAGCGGTCAGCTACAGCGTCACGGGCCCGAACCTGCGCGCCTCCGGAGTCAAATGGGACCTGCGCAAGGATGAGCCGTACCTCGTTTACGACAAATTTGATTTTAATATCCCAACCGGAAAGAACGGGGATGCCTGGGACAGGTATAAAGTAAGGATGGACGAGATGCGCGAGAGCCTTCGTATCGCGGAACAGGCGGTCCTCGGGCTTCCCGAAGGTGACCCCACGGTCAAAGCCGGCAAGATATTCAGGCCGGCGCCTGGGCAGGCATATATGAGGAGCGAGAACCCGCGCGGCGAGCTCGGGTTTTACATAGTCAGCGACGGTTCCCCCATACCGTACAGGATGAAGATACGTTCCCCCTCCTTCTCTAACATAGCGGTCCTGCCGGAACTGATAAACGGCCTGAAGGTGGCGGATGCCGTATGCGTTCTCGGCAGCCTTGATGTCGTCATGGGGGAGATAGACAGATGACGATCTCTATCCTGACATTCATAATAATGATCATCGTAGGCGTCGCGGCCCTCGTCTTCATAGCCGTATCGGCGATGTTCCTCATCTGGTGGGAGCGTAAGGTCTCGGCGCATATCCAGACGCGCTACGGGCCTATGCGAGTCGGCTGGCACGGGGCTTTGCAGTCTGTCGCGGACGTCATAAAACTTTTGCTCAAGGAGAACATAACCCCCGCGGGGGTGGACATGCTCGCCTGGTGGTTCGCGCCGTTCTTCGCCGTCGTGCCTTCGGTCATGGTATTCGCGCTGGCAGGGCGCGACCTCAACATAGGCGCGCTCTATATAATGGCCCTCACCTCGATATGCGTGCTGGGCATATTCATGGCCGGATGGGGCTCGAACAATAAATATTCGCTGCTTGGCGGGATGAGGTCGGCCGCGCAGATAATCAGCTATGAGATACCGCTCATACTGGCACTGGTAACGGCCGTCATGTTCGCCGGCACGCTCTCGATGCAAAAGATAGTCGAGGCGCAGAAGGATATGTGGTTCGTCTTCCATCCGAATATGGCGGTCGCGTTCCTCATATTCCTGATCGCAGGGACCGCCGAGGTCAACAGGACGCCGTTCGATATACCAGAGGCGGAGTCGGAGCTCGTGGCGGGTTTCCACACGGAATATTCCGGGATGAAGTTCGCGATGTTCTTCCTCGGAGAATATACCAACATGTTCATAATATCGGCCCTGGCGGCGGCATTATTCCTCGGCGGATGGAACGGGCCGTTCCTGCCGCCGGTCATATGGTTCCTGATCAAGACATACGGCATCGTGACCCTGCTCATGTGGATAAGGTGGACGCTCCCGAGGCTGCGCGTCGACCAGCTGATGGGTTTCGCATGGAAGGTGCTCACGCCTTTGGCGTTCGCAAACCTTGCCGTAGCGGGATGGGTGCTGCTGAGATGATAAAAGCCCTGTTCGTGACGCTGAAGAATTTATTCGTGAAGCCTGTGACGCTGCAATACCCTACGCAGAAGATGCCGATGACGGAAAGGTTCAGGGGGCTCGTAGACCTGCATACGGCGAAGTGCATCAAGTGCGGCCAGTGCGTTAAGATATGCCCGACATTATGCCTCGACCTCGCCACAAAGGAAGGCGCAGACAAGAAGAAGGATTTCGGACATTTCAAATATAACATGGAGCTCTGCTGCTTCTGCGGGCTCTGCGAACAGGTATGCCCGACGCAGGCTATCTATATGGGCAAGATCTACGAGATCGCGGTTTACGAACACGGCAAATTGCACATAGACTTACTAAACGCGGGTAAATATGATGAATGGGCTCATCCGACAGTTAAGTGACATTGTGAACAATTACGGGCTGCCGCAGGACTTCGTCGTGCAGGCGTCGTTCTACGTGGTGGCGGGGCTCGCCTGCGTCTTCGCGTTCGGCGTAGTGGCCATGCGCAATATTTTCCACTGCGCGGTCTCGCTCGCGCTTTGCCTCTTCTGCGTCGCGGGGGTCTACCTGTTCCTGAACGCGGAATTCCTGGCGATCGCCCAGGTGATCATCTATGTCGGCGCGATAGTCACCCTCTTCCTCTTTGCGATAATGCTGACGGCCAATATAAAGGACCGCTCGATAAGGCAGGCGAACAGGCAGGTCCTCGTATCGGCTGTCGTAACGGCGGCGATACTTTCTTTCTTTATTTACATAATCATGGGGAACCCGTGGAAAACACCGGCCTCCGATGCGGCGGTCCGTGCCGGGCCCGGACTAAACGATATCGGGCGGGCGCTC
>JBAYMW010000012.1:0-22487 GCA_041663405.1 Candidatus Omnitrophota bacterium
ATGGGGAATATCGATTGAGAGCGGGAAACTGGAAGATCCTTATTTTGAGCCTGGTGAAGATACGTATCAGCTTACAAAGGGAGTGAATAAGGCTAAGGCGGAGCCTGTCTACGTAGAGATTGAATTCCATAAGGGGATCCCGGTCAAATTGAACGGGAAGAAGATGGACGGCGTATCGCTTATACTCAAGCTTTCGAAGATAGCGGGCGAGGCGGGGGTCGGCAGGACCGATATGGTAGAGAACAGGCTCGTAGGCATAAAGTCGAGGGAGATATACGAGGCGCCCGCGGCGTGGACGCTGTATAACGCCCATAAGGCGCTGGAGAGCCTGGTCCTTGACAGGGAGACCCTGCATTTCAAGGAGCAGGTATCGCAGAAATATTCCGAACTTACTTATTACGGGCTCTGGTATACGCCGCTTAGGGAAGCGCTCGATAAGTTCGTGGATGATACGCAGAAGAGTGTCAGCGGGACCGTCAGGGTGAAGCTGCATAAGGGCCATTGCATCGTAGTGGGCAGGAAGTCCCCGAACTCGCTATATAAGAAGGAGCTGGCCACGTACGAGGAAGGCGACAAGTTCGACCAGTCGCTGGCAAAGGGTTTCATCCAGATATGGGGGCTCCCGTATAAGGGATCATATAAGGGGTTGCACAAATGAAAAAGAAACTGTGGGGCGGGAGATTCAGGAAATCGCAGGACCCTGAATTCGAGGAGTTCTCGTGCAGCATGTATTTCGATTACAGGCTTGCGAAATATGATGTCCTCGGCTCGATAGCCCACGCGATGATGCTCGGAAAGTGCGGGATAATCCCGAAAAAGGATTCGTCCTGCATCGTAAAGGGCCTCAATTCGATCATGAAGGAGATCGATTCGGGTAAGTTCATGTATGATTTCACCGCCGAGGATATCCATACGAATATACAGAACGCGCTGGAAAAGAGGATCGGCAAAGCTGCCATGAAGCTGCATACTGCCAGGTCGAGGAATGACCAGGTGGCGCTAGATACGAGGATGTACTGCAAGGATAAAGCGCAGGATATGTTCAACCTCGTCGCAGGCGTCCAGAATGCGCTTTTAGCGTTCGCGAGAAAGAACAAGGACATTATAATACCGGGCCTGACCCATACGCAGCACGCCCAGCCCGTATTGCTGGCTGACCACGCATGGGCATATATCGAGATGCTCGAAAGGGACAAGGCGAAACTGCATTACGCGTATCACGTCGCGGACAGCCTGCCGTTGGGCGCATGTGCGCTCGCGGGTACCTCGCTTAAGATTGACAGGAAGCATGTCGCGAAGGAGCTGGGGTTTTCCGCTATATGCGATAACACTATCGATGCCGTGTCCGACAGGGATTTCGTGGTTGAGATGCTTGAAGCCTCTTCCTCTATATCGATGCACCTGTCGAGGCTTGCGTCGGACCTTATAATGTGGGCGACGCCGGAATTCGGGTTCATTGAGATCGACCAGCAATTTTGTACGGGATCAAGCATAATGCCGCAGAAGGTAAACCCGGATTTCCTCGAACTCGTGAGAGGCATGACCGGCCGGATATACGGAAACCTTTTATCGGTCCTGACTATGATGAAGGGGCTTCCGCTGACATACAACAGGGACATGCAGTGGGATAAACAGCCGTTATTCGATTCGGTAGAGAAGATATCAAAGGTCTTGTCGATAACGGGAAGGATGCTTAAGGGAATAAAGGTAAATAAGGAGAATATAGGAAGGGCTTTGCTGGACGAGTCCCTATATGCGACCGATCTTGCGGAATACCTTGTGTCTAAGGGCCTCGATTCAAGGGAGGCGCATTCAGCGGTCGGAAAGCTTGTTACGTACACGCTGGAAAAAAAGGAGAGGATATCGGGCTTGACGCTCTTCGAGCTCAGGAAGTTTTCAACAAAGTTCGACAGGGACGTATTCAAACTTATGGATCCGCGCACATCGGTGAGGTCAAGGAAGAGAGGCAGGTAATGCACGAGTTTAAGTATAAGGGCGATGAACTGTTCTGCGAAGACGTCGGTATAGGCGGTATTGCCGCGGCCGTTGGGACGCCGTTCTACCTTTACAGCCACAGGACGCTGTTGGACCATTATAGGAAGATAAGGGAAGCTTTTTCCGAGATAAACCCGCTCATCTGTTTCTCGATGAAGTCTAATTCGAGCTTGGCGGTGCTTACCGCGCTCGTTAAGGCGGGTTCAGGGCTTGACGTGGTATCGGGCGGTGAATTATACAAGGCATTGAAGGTAGGCTGTGACCCTAAGAAGATCGTCTACGCGAGCGTCGGAAAGACCGAGCGCGAGATCGAGAACGCGATAAAAGCGGGCATCCTTTTCTTTAACGTGGAATCGCTGCCGGAGCTCGCGCTTATCGACAAGGTCTCGGGCAAGCTGGGCCGAACCGTCGATTGCACCCTGAGGGCGAACCCCGATGTCGATCCCCATACCCATAAGTTCATCACTACGGGTAAGGCGGAGAACAAGTTCGGGCTGGATTTCAAGACCGTTGAGGAGACCTTCGGCGGCTCCGGGAAATATCCGCATGTCAGGCTGCGCGGGATCCATGTCCACATAGGTTCCCAGATAACGGAGTCAGGGCCGTTCCGCAAGGCGATAGTAAAGGTCGGAGGCCTTATAGCGAAGATACGTAAGGGCGGGGCGAGGGTCGACTGGCTCAATATCGGCGGAGGCCTCGGGATAATATACAAGAGAGAGCATCCGCAGAGCGCCGAGCGTTTCGCGAAGGCGGTCATACCGCTGATACGCAAGCTTGATGTGCGGCTCATACTCGAACCGGGCAGGTTTATAGTCGGGAACAGCGGGATACTGGTCGCGAAGGTCACTTACGTGAAGAAGACGCGGTCGAAGAATTTCGTGATCGTGGACGCCGCGATGAACGACCTGATAAGGCCGTCGCTTTACGACGCGTACCATGAGATACTTCCGGTCATAAGGAAGCCCGTGCGCCGGAAGGTGCTCGCCGATGTAGTAGGGCCGATATGCGAAACCGGGGATTTCCTCGCGCGGGACAGGAAACTCCCGGAGTTCCGTTCGGGCGAACTGCTGGCTGTCATGGGTGCGGGCGCGTACGGATTCACTATGTCGAGCAATTACAATTCAAGGCCGCGTTCGGCCGAGGTAATGGTGATCCACGGAAGATTTTACGTAGTCAGGGAGAGGGAGAAGTATGACGACCTCGTAAAAGGCGAGGCCGTCCCTAAGGAATTAAGATGAAGGAGATCACATTCGTTAAGATGGTCGCGAGCGGCAACGATTTTGTCGTGATAGACAATCGCAGGAAGGCCGTACCCGGCGCAGGCCTGCGGGATCTCGCCAAGAGGATATGCTGCAGGAATTACGGCGTCGGAGGCGACGGGCTGCTCGTCATAGAGAAATCCCGAAGGGCCGATTTCAGGATGAGGATAATTAACTCCGACGGGAGCGAGGCCGAGATGTGCGGTAACGGCGCAAGGTGCGCCGCGGTATTTGCGAAGGAGAAGGGGATAGCCGGGAACCGGATGAAGTTTGAGACCCTTGCCGGCGTGATCGAGGCCGGTATCTCCGGAAAGAATATAAAGCTCAGGATGTCCGATCCTAAGGACCAGAGGCTCGATATAAACCTTGTCCTGAGCGACGGTGCCTACAATGTTAATTTCGTCAATACAGGCGTTCCGCATGCGGTCATATTCGTGGACAGTGTCGAGGACCAGGATATCAGGAGGCTCGGCAAGGAGGTCCGCTACCACAGCGCTTTTGCGCCTAAGGGCACTAACGCCGATTTCGTTGAGCTTGCCGGAAGTGCGCTCAAGGTCAGGACGTATGAAAGGGGCGTGGAAGGCGAGACGCTCGCCTGCGGGACCGGGGTGACCGCGTCCGCGCTCATGGCAGCCGCCGTAAAAGGGTTCAAGAGCCCAGTTACGTGCATGACAAAGAGCGGTGACAGGCTGAAGATATATTTCAGGAAGGAAGGCGGCAGCTTTACGGGTGTATATCTTGAGGGCGGCGCAAAGACTGTATTCTGCGGGAAGTACCATAAATAACAGGAGGGAACCGGCATGTTTGAAGGCTCGATAGTTGCGCTGGTCACACCGTTCAAGAACGGCAAGGTGGATGAGTCTAAATTAAGGGAGCTGGTCGAATTTCATGTCAAGAACGGCACGTCCGGTATAGTGCCGTGCGGGACCACGGGCGAGTCTGCGACGCTGACCCATGAGGAGCATAACAGTGTCATCGAGGTCGTCATAGAGGCCGCGAAGAAGAGGATCAAGATAATCGCCGGCACCGGATCGAACTCGACCGCCGAGGCGATTGATATGACGCGGTTGCCGAAAAGGCGGGCGCCGACGCTGCGCTCCTGCTGTCGCCTTATTACAATAAGCCGACACAAAGGGGCCTTTATATGCATTATAAGGCAATCGCGGATTCGGTGAAGATACCGATCATCCCCTATAATATACAGTCCCGGACTGCGGTGAACATTGAGCCGGAGACGTTCCAGAAGCTCGCGCAGATAAAGAACATTGTCGGCGTAAAGGAATCGAGCGGGAACCTCGAACAGATATCGAGGATAAAGCTGTTGTGCGGCCCTGGTTTCGAGATAATATCGGGCGATGACGCCCTGACGCTGCCCATAATGGCCGTAGGAGGCGTAGGCGTGATATCGGTAGTCGCAAATATCGTTCCGCGAGACGTTGCGGACCTTGTAGCGGCGTTCAGGAAGGGAGATATAAAGAGGGCGCAGGAGCTGCACTATAAGCTGCTGCCGCTTGTAAGGGCGATGTTCATAGAAACTAACCCGATACCGGTCAAGACCGCGATGGAACTCGTCGGGATGCTTGAACCTGAGTTACGCCTGCCGCTATGCCATATGTCCGAAGAGAACCTGGCAAAGCTGGCCGAGGCGGTCAAGAAGTACGGGCTCTAAACAAAGGTCCTCGAAAAATGGTTAAAATTGCTATATGCGGATGCGCGGGAAAGATGGGCACGCGCATATTTAACATCGCCGAGAAGGACAGGGACGTCAAGGTGGTGCTTGGGCTGGAAGCCAAGGGACACCCGTCGGTCGGCTCGAAGCTTGGCGGCGGAGAGGTATCGGATAACTGCGATGACGTTGCGCAATCGGACGTCATCATAGATTTTACCGTCCCGGAAGCCACCATGGAGCACCTTGACGCGGCAGTTAGAAATAAGAAGGCGATCGTGATAGGTACCACGGGTTTCTCCGAGCCGCAGATGGACAGGATAAAGGAAGCGGCCGGGAAGATACCGGTCGTCCTTTCGCCGAACATGTCGATAGGGGTGAACCTTCTCTTCAGGCTCGTAAAGGACGCGGCCGAGAAACTGTCAGGGGACTATACCGTCAGGATGGTCGAGGCGCACCATATACACAAGAAGGACTCCCCGTCGGGGACCGCGAAGAAGCTCGCGCAGATAATAAAGGAATCCTCGATGAGGGAGGTTGAAGACATCAAATCCATACGCGAGGGCGAGATAGTCGGGGACCATAAGGTCACCTTTGAGGGGTTGTATGATATCATAGAGCTTTCGCACAGCGCAAAGACAAGGGATATATTCGCCAAGGGGGCGATAGCCGCGGCAAAGTTCGTCGCGGGAAAGAAACCGAAAATATACGACATGCAGGATGTCCTTGGAGCCGTAAAATGACAGACTTTGAATTCTCGGAAAGGCTGAGGAGCCTGCCTCCGTACCTTTTTGCCGAGATAGATAAGGCAAAGAGGAAGGCCAGGTCGGAAGGCCGCGATATCATAGACCTGGGCATCGGCGACCCCGACCTTCCGACGCCGAAGCATATAATAGACGCGCTGAACAAGGCCGCTAAGGACCCCTCGAACCATCATTATGCGCTTGACGCGGGTATGCCGCAGTTTAGGCAGGCTATAGCGAAGTGGTACAAGAAGCGTTTCAGGGTCACGCTTGACCCTGAAACGGAGATCCTGCCCCTTATCGGGTCGAAGGAAGGCATCGCGCATTTCCCGCTGGCTTTCGTAAATCCGGGTGATTACGTGCTCGTGCCGGACCCGTGCTATCCGCCATATAAGATAGGCACTACATTTGCGGGAGGCATTCCGTACATAATGCCTTTACTGCAAGAGAACGACTTCCTGCCCGACCTATCGAAGATAGAGAGGGCGGTATTGGGCAAGGCAAAGACGATCTTCGTCAATTACCCGAATAACCCGACGGGAGCCGTTGCGGACCGCGAATTCTACGGGAAGGTGCTGGATATCGCCGATAAGAACAACCTGCTGATATGCAGCGACGCGGCGTATTCCGAGGTATGCTATGACGGGTACAAACCCATGAGTATACTCGAGATGCACGGCGCTAAGGATTCAGTTATAGAGTTCCATTCCCTTTCAAAGACCTATAATATGACCGGCTGGAGGATAGGCTGGGCCTGCGGGAACAGGAAGGCGATCGAAGGGCTCGCGAAGGTCAAGTCGAACATGGATTCCGGCATATTCCAGGCGATACAGATAGCCGGTATAGCGGCGCTGGAGGGCCCCCAGGACGCCGTCAGGAAGGCCAACTCAATTTACCGGGAACGCAGGAACGCGCTCGTAGACGGGCTCAATTCGCTCGGCTGGAAAGTGTCGAAGCCGAAGGCGACGTTCTATATCTGGGCAAAGACGCTTCGCGGTTACGATTCATCCGGAATGGCAAAGGCCCTTCTGGAGAAGGCGGATATTGTTGCGACCCCGGGCGTAGGCCTCGGAAAGAACGGGGAAGGGTATATTCGCATGGCGGTTACCGTTGAAAAGGACAGGATAAAGGAAGCCATCCGGAGAATAAAGAAATCCCTATAAACGCATTCATCGCGCTTGGGTCTAACCTGGGCGACAGGCGCGGTAACATCCTTAAGGCGGTTGAGTTGCTGAGATCTGCCGGCGTCGTTGAAGTCGTGAAGGTGTCGTCGTTGTATGAGACGGAACCTGCCGGCGGCCCTCCCAGCCAGGGCAAGTATCTCGACGGCGCGGCCGAGATAAGGACTTCGCTCAGCCCTCACGATCTCCTGAAACACCTCAAACAAATAGAACGGCAGGCCGGCAGGACTCCATCGGATGTAAGATGGGGGCCCAGGGAGATAGACCTGGATATCCTGTTATACGGCGATATGGTCATCGACGACGCCGATCTTACGATCCCGCACCTGCTCCTCCATGAGCGCCGTTTCATGATAGAACCCCTGGCAGAGATCGCGCCCGGGGCGTTCCATCCCATACTGAAGAAGACAGCATTAGAGATAATGAAGGGACTTGCCACGGCTGGAAAATGAGGATAATACGTTCGATAGGGCTCATGAAAAAGGAGTTGGATGCGCGACGCAGGAAGGGGCTGACGGTCGGCTTCGTCCCGACGATGGGTTATCTCCATGAAGGGCACCTTTCGCTCGTGAGGAGGGCGCGCAGGGATACAGATATATCGGTAGTGAGCATATTCGTCAACCCGACCCAGTTCGGGCCGAAAGAGGATTACCGGAGATATCCCCGCGATATAAAGAGGGACGCTGCGTTATGCAGGAAAGCGGGCGTATCGTATATATTTTATCCTGCCGCAGGCTCTATGTATCCCGGCGGATACTCGACGTATGTGCGGGTGCGCGGCCTTACGGAGAACCTATGCGGGCGGTCGCGTCCGGCGCATTTCGAGGGTGTGACGACCGTCGTTACGAAACTGCTTAATATCGTCAGGCCGGACAGGATGTACCTCGGACAGAAGGACGCGCAGCAGGCGATAGTACTGAAACGGATGGCCGAAGACCTCGATATGGATACGGACATGATCATGATGCCTACCGTCAGGGAAAAGGACGGGCTGGCCATGTCATCCCGCAATAAATACTTGTCCGCCGACGATAGGAGCGCCGCCCCGACGATATATCGCGCTTTACAAGAGGCGGGAGTTCTGATAAAATCAGGCAATAGGGATGCCGGCAGGATAATATCCGGCATACGCAGTAAGATCAGGCCCGTCGCCGCGAAGATAGATTACATATCCGTTGTCGATACGAAAGACCTGAAGGATATGAGAACTATAAAAGGCGAAACCCTCATAGCGGTGGCCGCATGGTTCGGGAAGACCCGTCTGATAGATAACATCATAGTGAGGACATAGATGCTCAGGACGATCCTTAAATCCAAGATACACGGCGCTACAGTCACCGAAGCCAACCTGAAATATACCGGCTCGATCACCATAGACGGAAAGCTGCTGGGCTCCGCCGATATATTGCCGGGAGAACGCGTCCAGATAGTGAACCTGAATAACGGTTCCCGCGTGGAGACATATGCCATAGCGGGAAGGCCCGGAAGCGGCACGGTCTGCATGAACGGGGCCGCCGCGAGATGGGCGCATAGGGGCGACATAGTGATAATCATATCTTACTGCCTCGTGGATACGGCTGAGGCTAAGAGGATAAAGCCGAAGGTCGTCTTCGTCGACGGAAAGAACAGGATGAAAAAGAACAGCCGTGGTTAAACAGCCTGAAAGCACAGACGCGAGCTATAACGAACAGCTTAAAAAGAAGATACTGAAGCTTAAGAAGGACAGGAACGCCGTGATCATCGCGCATAATTACCAGCGCGACGAGGTGCAGGAGCTAGCGGACATAACCGGAGATTCGCTCGCGCTGAGCCAGGCCGCGGTGCGCACGGACGCGAAGGTCATAATCTTCTGCGGCGTCACATTCATGGCGGAAACGGCGGCCATATTGAACCCCGATAAGACGGTACTGCTGCCGGTAGTCGAAGCGGGATGCCCAATGGCGGATATGATCACCGCGGATAAATTGCGCGCTATGAAAGCGGAATACCCCGACGCGGCGGTCGTATGCTATGTAAATTCCTCGGCAAAGGTCAAGGCGGAAAGCGACATATGCTGCACCTCCTCAAACGCTGTAGAGATAGTCAGATCCCTCAATGAGCACAAGAAGGTCATCTTCGTGCCGGACAGGAACCTCGGAAGGTACGTCCAGACCCAGGTCCCGGATAAACAGATAATATTATGGAAGGGTTTCTGCCCGACCCATATAAGGGTGCAGGAAGAAGATATCCTCGAGGTAAGGAAGACGTACCCCGACGTGGAGTTCATAGCTCATCCCGAGTGCGAACCTGAAGTCCTCGCGCTTGCCGACCATATATGTTCTACGGGCGGAATGTTCAAGTACATCAAACAGTCGAAGTCAAAGAGGTTCATAATAGGGACCGAGTCGGGAATGCTTTATAAATTGAAGAGGGAGAATCCCGATAAGGAGTTTTTCCTCGCGACGCCGCATCTGATATGCCCGAGCATGAAGCTTACGACGCTCGGATGGCTTGCGCATTCGCTTGAAAATATGGTATACAGGATAGATGTACCGGACGACGTATGCAGCAGGGCGAAGAAGGCCCTCGACAGGATGCTGGCGGTATCGGGCGAAAAGCCGATGTCGGCAACAATAGGTTACTGAGGCCGTCATGATCCGGATAGGCATAATAGGATGCGGCACGATAGGTTCAAGGATCGCCGGCCATATCGACAGGAACCTGAAGGGTAAAGCTGAACTGGTCGCTCTTTCTGATAAGGACCTCCAAAACGCATTACGCCTCGCGGGATCATTGAAGTCAAGGCCGCGGATAACAGATATCAATAAACTCATAAAAGCATCCGGATTGGTGATCGAGGCGGCCTCCGCGAGCGTCTCAGGAGATATCGCGAGAAAGGCAGTCCGTTCAGGTAAGGATGTAATGATAATGAGCACGGGAGGCCTGCTGAAGTGCTATAAAGGCATCTTTGCCAGCGCAGGAAAGAGCAGGGCGAAGATATATCTCCCGAGCGGGGCGATATGCGGGCTCGACGGCCTTAAGGGCGCGAAGCGCTCGAAGATCAGGAAGGTGACGTTGACGACGACTAAGCCGCCAGAAGGGTTCAGGGGCGCGCCGTATGTCGTGAAGAATAAGATAGACCTCGGGAAGATCAGGAAAGACAAGGTCCTTTTTGAAGGCGACGCGATGAAGGCGATGGAGGGTTTTCCCGCGAATATAAATGTTGCCGCGACGTTGAGCCTCTGCGGCATAGGGCCGGGGAATACGAAGGTAAGGATAATAGCTTCCCCCGGCGCAAAGAGGAACGTGCACGAGGTCGAAGCGGAAGGCGATTTCGGAAAACTTACCGCCAGGACGGAAAATGTACCGTCCCCGGGAAATCCCAAGACCAGCTATATGGCAATTCTTTCGGCTATCGCAACATTGGACGGGATAATGGGGAAGGTCAAGATAGGTACATGAGATAGAAGAAGGGAGGTGAATACAATTGGCTCAGAAAGTAGCTAAGGCCGGTATCAAGAGAGAGAAAGGTTATCTGTACTATCTCGACAAACAGGGTGACATCTCGATGGCGAAGATGGCGAGGGGCGGAAGCAAAGGCGGCAAGCCCAAGAAGGTCACCAAACTCGGCGTCAAGAGAGAGAAAGGCTACCTTTACTTCATCGACAAGCAGGGCGACGTGTCGAAGGCAAAGATGAAGAGAGGCGGCAAGTAAGCATCACCATTATTATTTAATGTGTTTATGCACCGGCGGAGCAGCGAAACTGCTCCGCCTTGCTTTCCGGGTCTCCCCAAAAACATGGATAATATAAAATATATAAATATACGGGGCGCAAGGGTCCATAACCTGAAGGGCATAGACCTGAAGCTGCCGCGCGAAAAATTCATAGTGTTTACGGGCCTGTCCGGCTCCGGCAAGTCCTCATTGGCATTCGATACCATATACGCCGAAGGCCAGCGCAGGTACATAGACAGCCTGTCCGCCTACGCCCGCCAATTCCTCGAGCAGCTCCAGAAGCCCGATTGCGACAGCATTGAGGGCATGTCCCCCGCCATCTCTATCGAGCAGAAGACCGCAGGCTCGAACCCGCGGTCGACGGTCGGCACGACCACCGAAATATACGATTACCTGCGGGTGCTCTTCGCGAGGATAGGCGCCCCGCATTGCTATAAGTGCGGAAGGAAGATAACGAAACAGTCGCCGCAGGAGATCGTGGAACAAGTCATGAAACTGCCCGCGGATAAGGATATCATGATACTCGGCCCTAAAGTGAGCGGCAGGAAGGGCGAATACCGCGAGCTTTTCGGGGATATCCGTAAGGACGGATTTACGCGCGTCCGCGTTGACGGGAAGATCTTCGAGCTGGATAAAGATATAAAGCTGGAGAAGGACAGGAAGCATTCGATAGAGATAGTCGTCGACAGGCTTAAGATGAGGCCGGACATAAAACGGAGGCTGACGGACTCCGTCGAGACCGCGCTCAAGGCCGGCGCGGGCGTAGCCATAGTAAATGACGGGGAGAAGGACCGCCTGTTCAGCGAGTTGTACGCATGCGTCGATTGCGGGATCAGCTACCAGGAGCCGTCGCCGCGTTCCTTTTCCTTCAATTCACCATACGGGGCATGCCAGGATTGCAACGGCCTGGGCACGAAGCTTGAGATAGACCCCGACCTCGTCATGCCCGACAGGTCGAAGCCTTTGATAGAAGCGGTAGAGCCGTGGAAGCGCGGCGGGCGAGGCTTTCTCTTGTACTATAGGGGAATGTTGAAAGAGGTCGCGGGCCATTATCATTTTGATGTGGAGACCCCGTTCAACAAGCTTGGCAGGGAGACGCAAAAGATAGTCATGTACGGTTCCGACCTGCAGGTCTGGGGCCGCAGGTACGAGGGCGTCATAAACCAGCTCGAGAGGCTGTTCAGGGAGACGGAATCCGAGTATCTTAAGGAAGAGATAAATAAATATATGTCGGTACTGCCTTGCCCTAAATGCGGCGGCGCCAGGCTTAAGCCCGAGTCGCTTGCGTTCACGATAGGAGGCAAGTCCATAGACAAAGTGACGTCGCTTTCCGTAAAGCAAGCGCTTGGTTATTTCGGCGATCTGGGCCTGGGCGGGAAGGACGCGGCCATCGCAAGGCAATCATTGAAGGAGATATTGGCGCGGCTGAAATTCATGGCCGATGTCGGGCTCGATTACTTAACCCTCGACAGGGCGAGCGCTACGCTCTCGGGCGGGGAATCGCAGCGTATCAGGCTCGCGACGCAGATAGGTTCAGGGCTGGTCGGGGTCGTTTATGTCCTCGACGAGCCTTCCATAGGGTTGCACCAGAGGGATAATGACAAATTGCTCGATAGCCTGAAGAGGCTCCGCGACATCGGCAATACGCTGATAGTCGTCGAACATGACGAGGCCACTATCAGGAGCGCGGACTATATCGTCGACCTCGGCCCCGGCGCGGGAAAACACGGCGGCAGGATAGTATGCGCGGGAAAAATAAGCGAATTCCTGAAGTGCCGGGATTCGCTGACTGCGAAGTACCTGAGGGGAGAGGTAAAGATCGAGGCCTCCGCCGGAAGGAGGGCGCTCGAGGGCAGGAAGAGCCTGGAGATAAAGGGGGCGAAAGAGCATAACCTGAAGGATATAGATATTAAGATACCTCTCGGCGTATTCGCGTGCGTCACGGGAGTCTCGGGTTCCGGAAAATCCACCCTTGTTGACGAGATCCTTTACAGGGCCCTCGCCCAGAAATTCTATAAGGCGAAGGAGAAGCCCGGGAAATTCCGCTCGATATCCGGCACCGAAAATGTAGATAAGGTGATCGTGATAGACCAGTCGCCGATAGGCAGGACGCCGCGTTCGAATCCCGCCACGTATACGGGCATGTTCACGCCGATACGAGAGCTCTTCAGCCAGCTCCAGGAGTCCAAGCTCAGGGGATTCAAGCCGGGGAGGTTCAGCTTTAACGTTAAAGGGGGAAGGTGCGAGGCATGCCAGGGCGACGGGGTGATCAAGGTTGAGATGCATTTCCTCCCGGATGTGTACGTTACCTGCGAGGTCTGTAAGGGCGCCAGGTTCAGCGAACAGACTCTCGAAGTCAAATATAAGGGCAATTCGATCAGCGACGTGCTGTCGATGACCGTAGAGGACGCGCTGGTGTTGTTCGAGAATATGCCCCGCATAAGGGAGAAGCTGAAGGTGCTGAACGATGTAGGCCTCGGATACGTGGAACTGGGGCAATCGGCGACGACCCTTTCGGGAGGAGAAGCCCAGAGGGTGAAGCTCGCCACGGAGTTGTCCAAGCGCTCAACGGGCAGGACCCTCTATATACTTGATGAGCCCACGACCGGATTGCATTTTGCGGATGTTGATAAACTGCTTAAAGTCCTGCACGCGCTGGTCGACCAGGGCAATACCGTCCTTGTGATAGAACATAATCTCGACGTAATCAAGACGGCGGATTACATAATAGACCTTGGGCCGGAAGGCGGGGAAGGCGGCGGAGAACTGGTGGCCTCGGGCACTCCGGAGCAGATAGCCAAAGATAAGAGGTCTTACACGGGCGCATACCTGAAAAAGGTATTGCGGTAAGTTCTCGGTTGAAGAAAAAGTATCTTCATGATATATTAGGGCTGCCATGACAAGAAGGCCATTACTCTATTTCCTTATGTTGCTTATAGTTACGTCCTGCTTCGGCCAGGCTGCCTTCAGCCATGCCGCGGAGGCGCGGCTCTCCGATCCGGCAAATGATGATTTCGTCCTGGCTAAGAAGGCTTTCGAGGACGAGTTCTACGATATCTCGCAGGAACAGTTGGAGAGGTTCCTCCTCAATTACCCGCAAAGCACCCTTCGCGATGAAGCGCACCTGCTGCTCGGGCGTTCCTACATAGCGTTGGGAAAATACGCCCAGGCAATAAACGAATTCGATATCGTCTTATCGTCATCGTCCGCGAACCGGCTTTACGAGGAAGCGATATACTGGTCTGCCGAGGCGTATTTCAACGGGAAGGATTACAAGCAGGCGCTCAACCGGTACGGCGACATAATCGGCGCCTATCCCGGTTCAAATCATGCGAAGTATTCGGCTTTTTCAAAGGGTTGGTGCTATTTCTACCTGAAGGAATACGACAGCGCAATAAGCTCTTTCGAGGAGTTCATCGATAAATATCCCGGCGATAACCTCGCGGCGGACGCTAAATACAAGATCGCGGACGCGCTGTTCATGTCCGGAAAACCGCTCGACGCGAAGTCGATGATAACTAAGTTCCTCAAGGAATACACGGTCTCAAAAAAGATACCGGACGCGTATTTCCTCCTCGGCGAGGCGGATTACCAGATAAAGAATTACACGGACGCTTCCAACGATTACGCCAGGGCCCTGGAGCTTAACCCGAAGGCGTCGTGGACGGTTTACGCGCGCTACGGCATGGCGTGGTCCGACCTGAAATCGGGGGACCTCAAAAAGGCCCTTGACGGGTTCCTCGGGTTCCGGAAAGATTATCCGGACAGCGCCCTCGCCGATTCGGTCATATTCGGTATAGGCCAGTGCTATTCATACCTGAAGGATTACCCCCAGGCTGCCGTAAGTTATGACGAGATAATCCTGAAATACAGGAACTCATATTTCCTGGATGACGCCTACCTGTGGAAGGGCGATTGCCTGTATAATCTCGGAAAATACGATGAGGCAAAGGACCTGTATGAGGAAGCAATAAAGAAGTTCCCCGGATCGGAGCTCACCGACCAGTTTTATTATAATATAGGATGGACCCAGCTGAGGAAGCACGACCTCGAACGGTCGATCTCGAGTTTTCGCGAATGCATGAAGAAGTCGCAGGACAGGAACATGAAAGCGAGCTCCGCGTCCGTAATAGGCGACATTTACCTTGAGATGAAAGATTACGAGAACGCCAAAGAGTCGTACGATATGGTACTCAAGGAATACAGGGATTCCGTGATATGCGATTATGCCCAGTACCAGATAGGGATGACGATGTTCGCGGCCGGCAATTTTGAGGGCGCCGTCCTGGCGTTCCAGAGCCTTATAGGGAACTTCCCGAATTCCAGGCTTAAGGAAGACGCGCTGCAGAGGCTCGGAATATCGTATTTCAGCAACGGCGATTATGCGCTTGCGCTGGATTCGTTCCAGAAGTTCATATCATCGCACCCGAAAAGCGACGGTTTGCCGGAGGTATATTTCAGGGCGGGCAACTGCCTGTTCAACCTCGCGAGATATAAGGAGGCCGCCGCGGCCTTTAACAGGATAATCAAGGATTATCCGTCCTCCGAATACGCGCGCCTGAGCCTTTATGAAACGGGGTGGTGCGAATTCCAGATGGGCAATGAGAAATCGGCGATCGCTAAGTTTGACGGCTATATAGCCAAATACCCGAATTCGGACATATCCGACGACGTAAGGCTCTGGCTCGGGCAGTACTACTATAATGACGGCCAGTACGGGAAATCGAAGCCCTATTTCGAATCCATAGCGGAAAAGGGAGCGGGCAGCAAGATAGCGGATGAGGCCGAATACTGGCTTGCTTTTTCAATATACAAGGTCGGGGATTTGGAGGGCGCCATAAAGAAATTCGAATATGTGATCGAGACGTATCCGAACTCGAAATCCGCGGTCGAAAGCACGATGAGGATCGGCGATATACTTGCTGAGAGCGGAAGGGCCGATGACGCGACCAGGGAGCTGAAGACGATAATTGAAAAGTATCCCGGCACCCAATTCGAGAAAGTGGCCAGCAGGAGGATAGGGGATATCCTGAAGGATAGGGGCCTCTATAATGCCGCGGTGGATAAATACAGGGTCGCCATTACGGAGACGCAGAGCAATTTCAACGCGGAGACCCAATACCTGATAGGCGAGTGTTATGAGGAGTCGGGGGATGCGGAGCAGGCGATCCCGGAATTCCTCAAGGTAAAATACTTGTATCCCGAGGTCAAGAAATGGTCGGGACGCGCGCAGCTTCGCGCGGCGACTTTGTTTGAAAGCAGGCAGCGCTGGAAAGACGCGGCCAAGATATACGAAGAACTTGCGGCGGGCAAGTATGAAGAGGCGAAGTATGCCAAGGAAAGGCTCGATTGGATAAAAGCAAACGTTCCCGGGAATATTCTGGAGGTAAACTGACATGGAATGGATGATCAAGGGCGGGCCGATGATGATACCGATCCTGTTATGCTCTGTGGCCGCTTTTGCGGTCATTGCGGAGCGGATCATGTATCTGCGCGGGATAAAGATGAACACGAGAAAATTCATCGGGGAGATATCGTTCGCGCTCAAAAGGAACCGCGCCGATGAGGCGATAGAGATGTGCGACAAATCGCCCGGGCCGCTTCCGAGAGTGCTCAAGGCGGGAATACTGAAATATGACAGGCAGAAGGGCGAGATCAAGGAAGCCATACAGGACGCAGCGCTGCATGAGATCCCCAGGATAGAGAAGAACATAGGGATACTGGCGACATTGGCCCAGATATGCCCGCTGCTCGGGCTGCTCGGAACGGTGCTCGGAATGGTCGAGATATTCCAAAAGGTGCAGGAGAGGTCCGCCGCGCTGCTGCCGTCGACGCCTTCGGACCTCGCGGGAGGGATATGGCAGGCCCTGATCGCGACTGCGGCGGGTTTAATAGTTGCTATTCCATCCCTTACGGCGTATAATTATTTCGTAAATAAAGTGAATTCGATAATAAGGGACATGGAAATCAGCGCCACGGACCTGGTCAATATACTTTCTGAAAAGAAGGAAGAATAGATGAGGTTCGGGTCATCGCGTCATAAGCTCATGGAGGGGCGCTATCTCGATGTGGCGCCGGTGGCCGGGTGTGTCCTGCTCCTGATGATATTCCTCATGTTGACCTGGAACAGCTCGGTGCAGACGCAGGCCGGCATAGGCGTCGACCTTCCGAAAGCGGTTACATCCGAGACAGTCAAGGGCAAGTCATCAGTCATTACAGTGACCCGGGAGAGGGTGCTTTACTTCGGCAAGGATGCGGTGTCTACTGCAGAGCTTTCCGAAAGGCTCTCTTCGATGGATAAAAAGGATTCCGTCCTGATAAAGGCGGACAAAGGCACGTCACTCGAACGCGTCGTTGAGGTATGGGATATATGCAGGAGATCAGGAATACGCCAGGTCAATATAGCTACGACGCAGGCAAACTGACGGCGCGTTATATCATAATGATCGCTATAACGATATCCGTTCTTTGGCATGTCATGATGTTGTTTTCGTTCAGGATCTTTGTCGGGGCCTCCGGGGCGCAGCGGCCGGAGGGGTATTCGAGGATATCCTTTGTCGGTTCGATACTTGAAGACAAGCCGATGATATCCTCCGCCGCGGCCGACAGGTCCTCCGAGAGCGCGAGATTGAGGAAGATGACCGAAGTATCCCTGCAGGCGGCAGGCGGATATAAAGCGGCAGGCAACAGCAAGATGGCCCCCGCGTCGGAGATCGACCTGCTCAAGGAGATACGGAACAAGGCCCCGGAGCCGGCGGCCGGAGAGAAGAAGATACCTGAAAAACCGTTCGATAAGGTCATGGTCAATTACAAGACCTATCCTTCGGAGATCGAAGGCCCTGCGCGCTTCAGGGAAGTGGTCTATAAGCCCGAGCTCCCGTCATATTTAAGATGGGATGAAAGCCTCGGGGTGGACCTGCAGGGTCTCGGGGATTCGTTCGAGGTAGGGCTTAAATTCCTGGTATCCGATGAAGGGAAAGTTGAATCGGTCGAGCGCATATCGTCCTCCGGGCACCCTACGGTGGACATAGTGGCGATGAGGTACCTTAAGGGATGGCAGTTCGCCCCTTACGGGGCAGGCGACGACCATGAAAAGCAGTGGGGTTCGTTAAAACTCAGGCTTAAGCTCGAGAAGGCGGCCGGCCGATGATAAGGATAGAGCTCTCATGGGCAGTAGCGCTGTACATCACTTTTACCGCCGTCGGTTTTATCGTATATTGGTTCATGTTCGACAGGACAAAGAACCTGCCGAACCGTTCATTGTCCGAGAGGAGCGTCTGGCAATGCTCGATCTGCACTCAATATTATATAGACAGCAAGAATTCGCAGATCTCCACCTGTCCGAGGTGCGGAAGCTATAACAAGAAACAGTCCAATTTACCACAAAAGGGGGTTAGCAGATGATAACAGAGATCGGAATTACGGCCGGCGAGATATGGCATTTTCTCGATGAGCACGGTGAAGTGACGCTGGCGCAGTTGTGCGGCGGGGTCGATAAGCCGAAGGACGTTATCCTGATGAGCCTCGGATGGCTTGCCAGGGAAGGGCATGTGATACTCGAAGGCGAGAAGGATTACAAGATCTATCTCCGCAGGTAAGCGCCGGTTGAAATATATCGCCGTATTCATAACGACGGGGTCCGAAGCGGAAGCCGCCAAGATCGCCCGCAGCCTTGTTAAGGCTGAACTGGCCGCCTGCGTGAGCATCATACGCCAGGTAAGGTCCGTTTACAGATGGAAGGGCAAGGTTGAGGATTCCGGGGAATGCCTGCTCATAGCTAAGACGAAGCGGGGGCTTTTCGGAGCGCTTGAAAGATCGGTCAGGCGCATGCACTCCTATGAATGCCCGGAGATAATCGCGATACCCGTCAATTCCGGCAGCAAAGGTTATTTAAGCTGGATAAGCGATTCCACAAAGTGAGGCACTCGTATTATTCATAACGGAGCAGATGCCATGAAAAGGAGAGGGATCGTGTCGTTGCTTGCCGCCATCGCGGTATCGGCGGGATCGGTTTGTGCTGCCGCAGATAAGCCCGGAGACGCATATTTTAAGGGAGTCGAGCTCGCGTCGCAGGGCAACCTGGCCGAAGCAAGGGCTGAGTTCGAAAAGTCGTTGGCGGATTATTCGGTATACCAGTATGCGAAGCTGGAATTGCGGGCAATAGACGAGGTCGAGAAGGGCCGGATAAAGAAAGAGACGGCGCTGCTGGTCTTCCAGGGAAAACAGCTTGCTACCGAGAAGAAATGGGACGAAGCCATCGCATCCTATAATAAGGCGATAAAGCAAAACCCGAATTATGCGTATGCGTTTGTAAGCAAAGGCATCGCCTATATGTCCCAAGGGAACCTGGATAAGGCCATATCGAACTATTCGGAAGCTATATCTGTCGACCCTAAATTTACAGAGGCGTACCAGAACAGGGGCGTACTATATGAATACAAGGGTCAATTCAATAAAGCCGTAGCGGATTTTAATACGGCGATTGATGCCGATCCCGGCTCGCCGGTCCTCTATTTCAACAGGGGTATGGCCTTCATCTATAAGGGGCAGTATGACAAGGCGCTACCGGACCTGAACAAGGTGATAGAGCTCAAGCCGGATTTCGCGAAAGCGTATATAAATAAAGGGCTGGTGTGCGAGGAGCTCAAGATGAAGCAGGATGCCATAGAAGCATATAAGAAAGCCGTTGAGTACGACAATTCCGAGTCCAAGGAGATAACCAAGGACGCGCAGGAGAGCATCAAGGCGCTTGAAGATGATAGCAAAAAAAATTAATGAACTTATAGCGAAAATGGGTTTTGTCGCGATGGCGACCTGCGACCGTGACGGAAGGCCGAACGTGGCGCCGAAGTTCTTCCTGAAGGCAGACAGCGGGCATATATACCTCGTAGACTATGTCATTGGGAGGACTTCGCAGAACCTTACCATTAACCCGAGGGCATCTATATCCATAATCGACGAGAGGAGCCTCACGGGATACCAGGTGAACGGCGCTGTCCAGATACTCTCGCAGGGAGAGGAGTACGATAAGGCTTCCCGGGAGTTCCTCGAGAAGGAGATCAATCTATCGACAAAGCGTATAGTCGAAGGAGTGAAGAAGGGCGAGCGGCACAGCAGTTTTGAGGCGGCATTCCCGAAGAAGATAGTTATTTTCAAAGTTAAGATCGATGAGGCCGTAGAGATCGGGGCTGACGGCGAGCTCACTAAAGAAGGCTATAAGGGGGAAAAGCAATGAGGGGACTCCGTATTTTAGTATTCATCGCGGTGTTCCTGTCCATTTCGTTGACGGCATCTTCCTCGTATGCCGCGATAACGTGGGCAGGCAACCTCAACAGCGGGCTGAAGGAAGCCAAGGCGAAGAATAAGCCGGTCATGGTGGATTTTTATACCGATTGGTGCGGATGGTGCAAGAAACTCGACAGGGATACCTATGCTGATCCCGAGGTAGCCAATCTCGCCAAAAAGTTCGTATGCGTAAAGGTCAACGGCGATAAATATTCCGACCTCGTTTCCAAGTACGGGGTCTCCGGATATCCGACGATATTATTCCTGGATGCGGGAGGGGAAAAGCTGGACGGCATTGTGGGATACGTGAACGCGGACGGGATGGTCTCGAAAATGAACAGCGTCCTCGCAAAGCATCCGGCGGAAAAGAAAGACCCGGGCTGGAAATCAAAAGTGAACGATTGGTGGGGAGGGGTCAAGAAGACCGATTCCCCTGACAAGCCTGCGGCGGCCCCCGAGCCTCCCGACAGCGCTGCTGTCGAGGCTCCGGCTGCTCCTGCCATAGGGACGGTCTACTGCGACGTCCTCGTGCTTAACAGCGGCAGGAAGATCCAGGGAAACATAGAGAGCGAGACCGGCGAATACTATAACATAAAACTTCCGCTCGGGAAGGCGTCCATAAAGAAGGCCGACGTGAAGGAAGTCAAGAAACTGCTTCCTGAGGAAGCCTGCGTCGCTATAGGCGACAAATACTACGAAAGCAAGAATTATGACGCTGCTATCGGAGAGTATAATAAGGCGTTGAGCATAAACACGGAATATAAACCCGCAAAGATCTCCCTGGAATCTGCTAAGAAAAAGAAATTCGAGGCGATAGAGCAGGCGAAGCTCGAACAGGAACGCGAGCAGGAAGCCGCGGAGAACATTGAGCCGGAACCCGCTCCCGCGCAGGAGCAGGCCGTACAGCCCGCCGCCAAACGCATCAACTTCGGTTTCAACGTGATGAACAGGGAGCTGATCAAGAGAAAATACGATTATAAGGATTTCGGTTTTTCTGTGGATGACTATATGGTAGTCAACGGATTCTACGCGAAGGATTGCAATTCGTGCAAGCCGGTATATCCCGCGCAGGAGGCAGGTTTAAGGCCCGGGGATAAGGTCGTCGTCATAAATGGCGAGGCGGTCGGCAGCCTCACGGCGGCGGAAGCGACGAGGCTTATAGGCAGCCACCGGTATACCCTGTTCGTTGTCGAAAGGCCGTAGAAGGGCATGTACATTAGGAAGAATATTTGATATAATTACCGCCTTGTTGTTGGGGGCCGGCCCATGGGGCCGCCCCGTTCCGGAATGATTTAGCGAGGGGCTGTAGCTCAGTTGGGAGAGCGCTTGAATCGCACTCAAGAGGTCGGGGGTTCGATCCCCCCCAGCTCCACCATTTCATAAAAGGAAGTCTCCCCACTTGTCCAGGCCGTTAAGCCGGTATCCGGCGATTTGCATCGCGCTTATGCTTTTTACCTCCAACGGGTCCGCAGAGAGCATCCAGAAGCCCGTAGTCGCAGGCTCATTCTATCCCGCCGAATCGGTCATCCTCGCCCGGCAGGTCGACAAATACCTCGAAGACGCAAAACCCCGGCAAATAGACGGTGAGATAGTAGCGCTGATCTCCCCCCACGCAGGATATGAATATTCGGGTCCTATAGCCGCATACGGATACAAGGCGGTCTTCGGACGGAAATATGACACGGTGGTAATTATAGCCCCCAGCCACAGGCTCATATTCGACGGAGCGGCGGTCCTCGAAAAGGACAGTTATGAGACCCCGTTGGGCGCTGTGCCGATTGACGTGGATTTCGTGAAGAAGCTGATGAGGGCGGAAAAGGTCACGGTCGTGTCGAAACCGCAGGCTTTTGAAGAGGAACATTCCCTCGAGGTACAGATACCGTTCCTCCAGAGGTCTCTCAAGGATTTCAAGCTCGTACCGGTGGTCATAGGCAGGCCGGATTATAACACCTGCATCGGCCTCACCAGGGGCCTCGTAAAGGTCATAAAGGCATCCGGCAAAAGGGTGCTTATCGTAGCAAGCACGGACCTTTCGCATTATTATAAGTATGATGATGCCGTCGTGAAGGACCAAGCGACCATTTCCGAGATCATGAATTATGACCCGGGAAGGCTTGCCGGGAAGATCGGAGAAAGGGAGTGCGAGCTCTGCGGTTCCGCGCCGGTCATAGTGGCGATGTTGGCCGGAAAAGAATTGGGCGCCGAAAATATCAGCGTCCTGAAATACGCGAATTCCGGGGATACGGCCGGAGATAAGAGCAGGGTCGTCGGATACGGGAGCATCGTCATTTATAAAGCCGAGGAGACTGATATGCTGACTTCTGCGCAAAAGAAAGAACTGCTGGGTATCGCACGCAAGACAATAGAATCCTGCGTGAAGGGCGGCAAGGCGCCGGAGTTCAAGACAGATGATCCCGCCCTGGCAAAGCAGGAGGGCGCTTTTGTCACTATACATAAGAACGGTGAGTTAAGGGGATGCATAGGAAATATAATCGGGCAGCAGCCGCTTTACCTTACGGTCAGGGATATGGCTATTGAGTCCTCGACCGCCGATCCCAGGTTTACGCCGGTGGGCCCGGAGGAGCTAAAGGATATAAAGATAGAGATATCGGTATTGTCCGAACCCAGGCGCGTCCGGAGCGC
>JBAYMW010000013.1:0-22202 GCA_041663405.1 Candidatus Omnitrophota bacterium
AGAGGACGGAGGATTACATCACGGGGAGGTTCGGTTGATAAAGAAGGTACTGTTTGTTTGCGTGGAAAATTCCTGCCGCAGCCAGATGGCGGAGGGATGGGCGCGGCATCTCGGCAGGAAAGAGGTCGAGGCATACAGCGCCGGTTCGAAACCCTCAGGCACCGTCAACCCGGACGCGGTAAAGGTTATGGCGGAAGCCGGCGTCGATATATCGGCCCAGTCGTCCAAGGGTTTTCCCGGCCTGCCGGTAAAGGAGTTTGATTACGTCGTGACGATAGGCTGCGGGGACGTATGCCCGTTCGTGCCGGCGAAGAAGCATATCGAGTGGCAGATAGAAGACCCGAAAGGGAAGGATATCGGATATTTCAGGAAGACCCGGGATTCGATAAAACTGGAGGTCATCGGCCTCATAAAAGCGTTATCTAAGGAGGAAAAATAATGGAAAGGCATTTCGACGAGGAACTTAAGGGTTTGAATTCCGAGATATTGAGGATGGGAAGCCTCACGGAGGAGGCGATAGTCGATTCGGTAAAAGCCCTGAAGGAGCAGAGCAGGGAGATGGCCGCCAACGTGATCGATTCCGACAGGAAGATAGACGGCCTTGAGCTCGAAATAGAAGAGAAGTGCCTTACTCTTATGGCCCTGCACCAGCCGACGGCCATAGACCTGAGGTTTTTGACTACCGCGATGAAACTGAACAACGAGCTTGAAAGGATAGCCGACCTTGCCGTGGATATCGCGCAGAGGGTGCTTGAGATCGTGGACAAGCCGCTGCTTAAGCCGCTGGTCGATATCCCCAAATTATGCGTTATAGCGCAGACGATGGTAAAAGAATCTATAGATGCATTCGTGAACAGGGACATAGCTCTCGCGAAAAAAGTGGTCCTTTCCGACGCCGAGGCGGATAAATTGAGGAATTTCGTGCAGGATGAGTTGGTCAACGATTATATTTCAAAAGACGCGAGCACCGCGACAAGGGCTGTCCCGCTGCTTCTTATTGCCCGCCACCTCGAGCGCATCTGCGACCATGCCACGAATATCGCCGAAGACGTGATATATATGGTCGAGGCGAAGGTCGTTAAGCACCATCCAGAGGAGCTATAACAGGGACACTTCTCCGATTGGCTCAAGAACCGTCCCTATTTTTTTCTCTTTTTTTTCTTGACAAGTACTTTTTTGTAATATATACTCTACCAATATAGTAGAAATAGTAGAGATTAATGGAGGAGAAGGGAACAATATGAGGATATCGACTAAAGGCAGGTACGGGTTGCGTCTCATGACAGACCTGGCGATCCATTACGGGAAAAAGCACGTTACCCTGAAGGATATATCGAAACGGCAGGCGATCTCGGAGAAGTACCTGTGGCACCTTGTGCCGCCGCTCAAGTCCGCAGGGCTTATATCGGCCGGCAGGGGAGCGCACGGAGGCTATTCGCTTGCGAAGCCGCCGTCAAAGATAACGCTTAAGCAGATAGTGACGACGCTGGAGGGCTCGCTTTGCCCGGTCGAATGCGTCGGAAACCCCGCTGTCTGTAAAAGAGCCCGAATGTGCGCCTCGCGCGATGTCTGGCAGGAGATAGGAAGTAAGATAGAAGGCATACTCGCCGGAATAACACTGGAAGAAATGGCGGAGAGGCAACTGGACAAATCAAAGGGCGCGGTTTCGGGCGCTTCTATGTATTACATATAAAAATCACGGAGCATATAGCAATGGAAAAGACCACCCGAAAAAAGAGCATAATTAACGACGCGATAATCAAGGAGCTTAGCGGCGCGGTACACGATCTTAAATACGGCACTGTGAACATAACCGTGCATAATTCCAGGATAGTGCAGGTTGACGTATCCGAAAAAAAGCGTTTCGACGACGTTTGGACAGTCGAGGAAGGAGGTGGCATCTAGTTTTCGGTTAGGGAACATTGTATCAGATCTTGCCGGACCACCGGATATATAAAAATTAAAATAGCACCTGGACGACCAGACATCTGGAGTTAAGGAGCGCAGACAAGAGGTTGTCCATGAAAATAGCGATAGTATCGGTATTAGTCCTGATAATCAGCGTGTTCCTCGTATTCAATGCAAGGGCGGGAGTGCCGCTCAACAACCTGGAAGGCGTAGGAGGCATCGCCTTCAATCCGTTAGCCTATACGGCGGGTACCAAGATCGAGTCGAAAGTATATTCAAAACCCCAGTTCGGCGCCTGGTACGTCAATTTGAATGACGTCAAGATCGATTGGACGAGCATCGGGGTGGCGGAGTCGCTCTTTAATAAGAGGCTGGAAGTCTCGTACGGCCACGAGATAATATCGCCGAACGGGAAGAACATCCACAAGAACAACATCGGAAGCAAGTTGCTGCTGCTCGAGGAGAACTTTAACGACCTTAAGTTCGTCCCTGCGGTATCTGTCGGCACCGTATGGAAACACTCCTCGAACGTCGGGGCCGGCATAGATGACAGCGACTTTGACATCTACGCGGTCGCGACGAAGCTGGTAACGCAGACTCCGAAGCCTATCCTGCTGTCGGGCGGCGTCCTTTCTACCAAGGGATGGGTCACCGGAGCGCTCGGATTCGACAAGGACAGGGACGAGACGCTCTTTGCCAACGTCGACGTATTGCCGCTGGAGAACCTGGCGATAGGGTTCGAATTCAAGCAAGGCGCCAAGTTCAAGGACTTTAAGAACTCAAATTATTGGGACGCGCACGCGGCCTGGTTCGTCAACAAGAACCTGTCGCTTGTCGCGGCTTATGTGAATTCAGGGGACCACGAATCGACAAGCAAGGTCGGATTGGGCGACGGCATAGTGCTGAGCGCGCAATACGCATTTTAACAGGAGAAGATAATGAGCAAAATAGACCAAAAGCTTAGGACGGAGACGCTCGCGTTGCACGGCGGGCAGGAGCCCGATCCCGCGACGGGATCGAGGGCGGTGCCGATCTACCAGACGACCTCGTACCAGTTCAAGAACACCGACCACGCGGCGAACCTTTTCGGCCTGCGCGAGTTCGGCAACATCTATACGAGGTTGATGAACCCGACGACCGATGTTCTCGAGAAGAGGATAGCCCTGCTCGACGGCGGAGTGGGCGCGCTGGCGACGGCAAGCGGGCAGGCGGCCATATCGCTCGCCTTATTGAACATAGCCAGGGAGGGTGATGAGATCGTCTCCGCGGACAACCTTTACGGCGGGACCTACAACCTCCTGCATTACACGTTCGACCGTTTCGGCATAAAGGTCAAGTTCGTCAAGTCCAACGACCTGGATGCCCTGCAGAAGGCGATAACCCCGAAGACGAAGGCCGTTTACGCCGAGTCTATAGGCAATCCGAAGCTTGACGTCGCGGACCTCGAAGGCATTGCGAAGGTCGCGCACAGGAACGGCATACCGTTCGTGCTCGATAACACAGTATCGCCGTACTTGTTGAGGCCCATCGACCACGGAGTCGATATCGTCGTGTATTCGGCGACGAAGTTCATCGGCGGCCACGGGACCTCGTTGGGCGGGCTTATCGTCGATTCCGGGAAATTCGACTGGACTAACGGGAAGTTCCCGCTTATCGCGGAACCGGAACCCAGCTACCACGGGATCAATTTTGTCGAAGCGCTTAAGCCGCTCGGCAATGTAGCCTATATCATAAAGGCAAGGGTCACGCTCCTGCGTGACCTTGGCCCGACGGTATCGCCGTTCAATTCGTTCCTGTTCCTGCAGGGGCTCGAGACCTTGCACCTGAGGATGCCGAGGCATTCCGAGAACGCGCTTGCAGCCGCGGAATTCCTCTCGAAGCACCCGAAAGTAAGCTGGGTCAATTACCCGGGACTCAAGGACAGCCCGGAAAGGGACAGGGTAAAAAAGTACCTGCCTAAAGGCGCCGGAGCCATATTAGGCTTCGGGATAAAAGGAGGCCTTGAAGCGGGAAGCAAGTTCATTAATTCGCTCGAGCTCATATCGCATCTTGCGAACGTCGGCGACGCGAAGAGCCTCGCGATACACCCGGCGACAACGACGCACCAGCAGCTCTCTCCGCAGGAACAGCTGGCGACGGGAGTAACGCCGGACTTCATAAGATTGTCTATCGGCATCGAGCACATTGATGATATAATTGACGATATAAAACAGGCGCTAGAAAAGTCATGACCAATATAAGGAGACGATAAGATGGCCACCAGGGTGTTTGACGATATAACCAAGACCATAGGCAACACGCCGCTGGTCAGGATAAACCGCCTGGCCAAGGGGCTGAACGCGACCGTATTGGCAAAAGTCGAGTCGTTCAACCCGCTTTCCAGCATAAAGGACAGGATAGGCCTCGCGATGATAGAGGCCGCGGAGAAGGCCGGCAAGATAAAGAAGGGCACGGTCATAATCGAGCCTACAAGCGGCAACACGGGCGTCGCGCTCGCGTTCGTCGCGGCGGCGAAGGGTTACCGGCTTATACTGACGATGCCTGAGACGATGAGCGTCGAGAGGAGGCAGCTCCTTAAGATATTCGGCGCGGAACTCGTCCTGACCGAGGGGCCGAAAGGCATGAAGGGCGCGATAGAAAAAGCCGAGGAGCTCGTGAAGGCGACGCCGGGCAGCTTCATGCCCCAACAGTTCAGCAACCCCGCGAACCCCGAGATACACAGGAAGACGACCGCCGAGGAGATATGGAAAGACACCGGCGGAAAGGTGGATGTCTTTATAGCGGGCGTCGGGACGGGCGGCACGTTGACCGGTGTCGGGGAAGTGTTGAAGAAGCGCAACCCTAAAGTGAAGGTCATAGCGGTCGAGCCTAAGGACAGCCCGGTGTTATCGGGCGGGAAGCCGGGGCCGCATAAGATACAGGGCATCGGCGCCGGATTCGTGCCTCAGATATTGAACAGCAGCATAATTGATGAGATAATACAGGTCGCTTCGGAAGACGCCGGCGCCGTATCGCGGCGCCTTGCAAAAGAAGAGGGCATCCTCGCGGGCATCTCGTGCGGCGCGGCGGTGTGGGCCGCGATCGAAGTGGCGAAACGTCCCGGATCCGCGGGCAAGACGATAGTAGTCATACTTCCCGATACGGGAGAAAGGTATCTTTCTACTTGGTTATTCCAGGAGTAATCTCCTAAGGAGAAGTTGTTTTGAAACGCAAAGTATATCTGGATCATAACGCGACAACGCCATTGCATCCGGAAGTGAAAAGGGCCATGACCGAAGCGATGGAAGTGTTCGGCAACCCGTCGAGCATGCACAGCTTCGGCAGGCAGGCGCACCGGCTCATAGACGACGCGAGGGAGAAGATCTCGTCGTTCATAGGCGGGAAGCCGGAGGATATCGTATTCGTCGGAAGCGGCTCCGAGGCGAACAATACCGTTTTTAACCTCCTGTCATGCACGGCGAAGCGCTGCGAAGCCCCCCATACTAAAAGGCGCCAGGTCATAACCTCGCAGATAGAACACCCGTGTATACTCGAAGCCGCGGGCTGCCTCGGCGAGAGGGGCATGGAGGTGGCCTACCTGCCCGTAGACAAATACGGCAAGATAGATATCGCGAAATACGAAGGGCTCATATCCGAAAACACGGCCCTCGTCTCGGTCATGATGGCGAACAACGAGATAGGCACGATACAGGATATAAAAAAGATAGGCGGCATCGCGCATAAGCACGGGGCGATGTTCCACACGGACGCGATACAGGCGGTAGGCAAGATCCCCGTTGACGTTAAGGACCTTGCCGTTGATTATCTCTCGTTGTCAGCGCATAAGATATACGGTCCGAAGGGCGTCGGCGCGCTTTATGTGTCGCCGGGCGTGCCGTTCTGCCCGTTCATACGCGGCGGCCACCAGGAGAGGGGCCGGCGCGCCGGGACGGAGAATACCGTGGGCATCGTCGGTTTCGGGAAGGCCGTCGAGATGCGCGTGAAGGAGATGGACGGCGAAAGCGAGAAACTGCTCTCGCTCAAATCGCGGCTGAAGGCAGGAATAGAAAAGAACATAAAGGATATCGAATTCAACGGCCATCCGTCGGACTCCCTGCCGGGCACACTGAACGTATCGTTCGATGCCGCCGAAGGCGAGGCGATACTGTTGTATCTCGACCTCGAGGGCGTCGCGGTTTCCACCGGCTCTGCATGCGCTTCCGGATCGCTCGACCCGTCGCACGTCCTGATAGCTACCGGTGTTTCGGAGGAGCGGGCGCACGGTTCGATAAGGATAAGCATTGGCCGCGACAATACTGAAGAGGAGATGGACTATACCGTCGAGAAGCTCGCGTTCGTCATAGACAAGACAAGGAACATGTCTACCGTCGGAAGAGGTGCCCATGGAAAAAAAGCCTGAGTGGGTCTATTCCGATAAGGTGAAGGACCATTTCATGAACCCGCGCAATGTGCTCGCGGACGAAGCGGCATATAATGCGGACGGCAGGGGCATCGTCGGCAACATCAAATGCGGCGACGAGATGATAGTCGCGATAAAGGTCGATAAGGCCAAGGGCGTGATCACCGATTGCAGGTGGAAGACCTACGGATGCGCGAGCGCGATCGCAAGCACATCGATGTTATCCGAGATGGTGAAAGGCAGGACCCTCGAAGAGGCCTATAAGATAACCGCAAAGGAGATCGTTGAGGAGTTGGGCGGCCTGCCCGGACATAAGGTCCATTGCTCCGTCCTCGGGCATGACGGCCTGCGCGCCGCGATAGACGATTATTACAGGCGGAACGGCATAAAGAAGTCCCTTTAGGAGGATATAATGGAAAAGATCCCCGATGAGATAGCAAGGTTCCTCCATTCGCAGCATTTCACCGTCGTATCAACGATAGGCGCGGACGGCCTGCCGCATACTTCCTGCAAGGGCATCGTCAACATTGAGGACGACGGCACCGTATACCTGCTGGACCTCTATAAGGGGCAGACGCATGATAATCTCGAGAAGAACCCCGCTATAAGCGTAAGCGTTGTTGATGAGCACCGCTTCAGGGGGTATTGCCTTAAAGGCACCGCGAAGCTGATCACCGAAGACCTGTTGGAGCCCCATATAATAAAGGCGTGGGAGGATAAGATAACAGCCAGGATAACCCACCGGCTCATCAAGAACCTGAAAGGCGAGCACGGGCACGATAGCCATCCCGAAGCCCGGCTCCCGAAGCCGAAGTACCTTATAGCCATGAAGGTGAAGGAGATAGTCGACCTTACGCCGCCTCCGCTCAGATAGATGGACAAATCCCCCCAAAGACGTTAAAATACCCCTATGCTTGACCCTAACCTTCAGCCCCACATTACCGGATTGGTAAGTAAACTCGGCGACCTCGGCGTCTTCATCGCGATGTTCCTCGAGTCCAGCATTGTCCCGATACCTTCCGAGGTCATAATAATCGGCGCGGGAGCCCTCGGTATACCTATCGTCTCGATCACGGTATTCGGTTCGATCGGCGCGACCCTCGGCGCCGCCGTCGGATACATGATCGGCAGGTACGCCGGAGCGCCTGTCATAGCGAAATACGGCAGGTATATCCTCATAAAACCGCATCATATCTGCAAGGCTGAGGATTTCGCGAAGAAATACGGCATATGGAGCGTGCTGATAGGAAGGCTGGTCCCGATAATACCTTTCAAGGTCTTCTCGATAGCCGCGGGGATAACGAAACTCCCGCTGCCGTCGTTCATCATCTGCACTTTCGTTGGGGTCGTCCCTAGGATAATACTGCTGTCGCTCTTCGGCACGAGCATCGTAAAATACACTAAGCCGACGGCCATAGCGGCGGGGCTCGCGCTGCTTATCTTCATATCGGTGAAGCTCACGAAAAAACTCTTCGATAAAAACAACAAAAAGGTGAAAAAATGAGCCTGATCTTCCTTGTCGTAGGGGCCGGTGTGCTCCTATTGCTCGGTTATTTCATATACGGCAGGTTCCTGAGCAGGCTGCTCCAGTTGAATCCCGATGCCAAGACGCCAGCCGTAGCAATGAAAGATGACGTCGATTATGTCCCGACGAACAAATTCTACCTGCTCGGCCAGCACTTCTCGGCCATCGCGGCCGCGGGCCCGATAGTCGGGCCGATACTTGCAGGAATGTGGTTCGGCTGGGTCCCGACGGTCATATGGATAATAATCGGAGGCATATTCATAGGCGGCGTCCACGACATGTTCACCCTCGTCGCCTCGCTGCGCCACCACGGGCGCTCGATAGCCGAGGTCATCAAGGAATACAAGAGCAAGAAGGCGTTCATAATATTCCTAGCCTTCCTTTGGATATCGATCATCTACATCATAACCGCTTTTACCGATATTACCGCCGGCACGTTCGCGGACCCGGCCAGGGGAGCGGGGGTCGCGTCATCGTCCATGATGTATCTGCTGCTCGCTCTCATAATGGGGATAGTGCTCAGGGTGTTCAAGCCCCGGCTTTCAATAGCAACATTTATTTTTATGCCGCTCGTCCTCGTCTGCATATGGCTCGGGCCTAAATTCCCGCTGCATATGCCGGCGCTGTTCGGCATGGACCTGCGCACCACATGGGATATACTGCTGCTCGGATATTGTTTTATAGCCGCTATCATACCCGTCTGGCTGCTGCTGCAGCCGCGCGGATATCTCGGAGGGTTCTTCCTGACGCTGACGGCCGGCGCGAGCCTCATAGGCATAATCGTCGGGCATTTTACGCAGAAACTCGTCATAAATTATCCCGCCTTTACCGGATGGGTGAACCCGGGCGGCCTGCCGTTGTTCCCGCTGCTCTTCACGACCGTCGCGTGCGGCGCATGTTCCGGTTTCCACGCGCTCGTCTCGTCGGGAACCACATCGAAGCAGGTTGCGAGGGAGCCCGACGCGAAGATCATAGGATACGGCGGAATGCTTTTGGAAAGTTTTGTCGCGATAACGGCTCTCGGGACGCTCCTGCTCCTGACCAAGACGCAGGCGCAGGGGCTCGGAAGCCCGGACCAGATATACGCGAACGGCGTAGCCACGTTCCTGAACAGCCTGGGGATAGACAGGGAGTTCGCGCTGACCTTTGCGCTCCTGGCATTCGCGACTTTCGTTTACGATACGCTCGACGTAGCCACGAGGCTCGGACGCTACATATTCCAGGAGCTGACGAATATACGCGGAAAGGTGAGCCTGTTCGTCTCTGCGTTCGTGACGCTGCTGCTTCCGGCATTTTTTGTCACGAGCAAGATGACCGATGCGCAGGGTAATGCCATCCCGGCATGGTCGCTCTTCTGGACGGTGTTCGGGTCGAGCAACCAGCTGCTGGCCGCGATGGTATTATTGGGCCTCAGCGTCTGGCTGTTCAGGAGGAGGAAGAATTACGCCGTAACGCTGCTTCCGGCGATATTCATGACATTCGTCGCGCTGACGTCCCTGGCCATGGTGTTGAAACCCTGGATAGCCAAACATATTTCGGAACACAGGCTGATACCGGAACCCCTCATCGTCACCTGTTCGATACTTTTCCTGTTGTCGTTCCTGCTGATCATAGAAGACATAATCATATTCTCAAGAGGTAATAAAGATGAGCACAAAAAAACCGGCGCCTGATTTTCACGAGATAGCCGTAGTCGGCGGAGGGCCCGCGGGCATCATGGCCGCCATACGCGCGGCGCAGCTCGGCAAGGACGTGGTCCTGCTTGAAAGGAACAGGTCCATAGGCCGCAAGATAATGATAACCGGGAAGGGCAGGTGCAACCTGACGAATTCCGCCGGCATGGACGAGTTCATGGCGAAATTCGGGAAGAACGGGCAGTTCCTCAGGTCGGCGTTCTACGCGTTCTTCAACGAGGACCTCATGGATTTTTTCAGGAAGAACGGGCTGGGCGTGAAGGTCGAGCGCCAGGGAAGGGTCTTCCCGTCGGACGACAGGTCCGCGTCCGTAGTGAAGGTGCTCGAGAAGTCGCTGCTGGAGAACAAGGTCCCGGTCATGCTCGAGGCGCGCGTGATGAGCATACTCAACGACGGCGGGATGTTCAGCCTAAGGCTCGACAGCGGCGCGGAAGTGCTGGCCAGGAAGCTCATACTCGCGACGGGCGGAGCCTCCTACAAGGCGACCGGCTCCTCCGGGGACGGGTTCCATCTCGCGAAATTACTGGGGCACAAGTTCAATCCGCTCAGGCCGGGGCTTGTCCCGCTCAAGACGAGGGAGAAGCTGGCCGCGGACATGCAGGGATTGACCCTGAAAAATATAAAGATCACGTTCGAATGCGGCGGCAGGAAGATAGTATCCGAGGTCGGCGAACTGTTGTTCACGCACTTTGGGGTTTCCGGCCCGCTCGTGCTCGACCTGAGCGCGCAGGTGGTCGCTCTTCTCGACACCAAGAAGCCCGTCTATGTCTCTATCGACCTGAAGCCGGGCCTGACCGCGGAGCAGATCGATAACAGGATACTGCGCGATATCGGGGAACATGGCAGCATAAGCATCAATACCATGTTGAAGGAGATGCTGCCGGTCAAGATGGTCCCCGTATTTGCGAGGATGCTCAAGCTCGATACGGCAAAGAGGATCAACCAGCTTACCGCGGCCGAAAGGCGCGGGGTAGCCGGCCTGATGAAATCATTCGTGCTGACCATAACCGAGCCGCTGCCTCTCGAGGAGGCGATGGTGACCTGCGGCGGCATACCGGTAAAGGATATAGACCCGAGGACGATGTGTTCGCGGATAGTGCCCGGGTTATATTTCGCGGGCGAGATAATAGACACGTCGGCTTCGAGCGGCGGGTATAACCTGCAGCAGGCTTTCTCGACGGGATATCTCGCGGGGGAGAGTGCGGCTAATGCGTAAGATAATCCTCGCTTCGCAGTCGAAGCAAAGACAGCGGCTGCTCAACCAGATAGGCCTCAAATTCGTGACCGCGAAGTCGGACGCCAAGGAGGATATGAGGCTCAAAGGCAGCTGCGCGAAGCTTGTGATGTCGAACGCGCTGAAGAAAGCCGAGGACGTCGCGAAGAGATACGGCTCGGGCGTCGTCATCGCGGCGGATACGGTAGTCCTTTCCGGCAGGAAGATAATCGGGAAGCCTAAGGACCTCGCCGATGCTTTCAGGACGCTGAAATTGATCTCGCAAAAGCCGCAATGGGTGTATACCGGGATGGCGGTAATAGATATCGACAATAAGAAGGTCCTTACGGACTACGAGAAGACGAAGATATACATGTACCGGCTGAGCGACAGGCAGATAAGGAATTATTTCAGAAAGGTCTCGCCGATGGACAAGGCGGGCAGTTTCGATATACAGGGTCTCGGCAGCATATTCATAAACAGGATAGAGGGGTGCTTCAACAATGTCATCGGTTTGCCGTTGGCGAAGCTCGCGAAGATGCTCAAGGAGATAGATATGGACCTCTTCGCGTAACGGGGTCTTTTTTTATATCTTTACAACCATAAATAATTATGGTATATATCTAAGTATGGAAGAATTGACCTTGAAGCAGGCGAGCATATTGGATTTCATAAGGGAGAGGAAGCTCCGGGGCGGCATCACGCCTACCCTCGAAGAGATAAGGGGGCATTTCCGCCTGAAGGCGATAGGGACCGTCCAGGACCACCTGCGTGCCATAGAAGCAAAGGGATATATAAAGCGTTCGAGGAAATCCCGTTCCATAGAGATAGCCGGCCTCGAGGCCCGCAACATAGTTGATGTGCCGGTAATAGGGCGGATAGCCGCGGGAAAACCGCTGCTGGCGGCCGAGAACCTCGAAGACCGGATCTGTATAGACAGGGCATGGGTAAGGACGGACGGCCAGGTATTCGCGCTGAAGGTAAAGGGCGAGAGCATGTCCGGCGCCGGCATAAACGACGGCGATGTCGCCATAATAAAGAAGCAGCCTTCCGCGGAGAACGGCGAGATAGCCGCGGTAATGATAGACGGCGAGGCGACCTTAAAGAGGTTCCGCAAAGAAGACGGCCGCATAACGCTCAAGCCCGAGAATCCCGCCTTCAAACCGCTCTACATCGAAAAGTCACGCCAGGTATCGATATTGGGGAAATTAATAGGAATATACCGCAAATACTAGGTGGCCGCATGTTCAATCCTAATGCGCGATGGGACAGGAAGCTGCCTCGCGACGACAATCCCGACGAAAAGATCCCCGTTGAAGCGTCCTTCAACAACGGCTCGGTCGCGCCGCGCAGTTTCCGCTACGCCGGCTCTGTCCACGAGATAAAAGAGATAACGTTCCGCTGGAAGGAGCGCGCCGGCTCGGAACAGTTCTATTATTTCAATGTCACCGACGGCGCCGACGTATATAAGATATATTTCGGGGACAGGAGCCTCATCTGGAGGATATCGAGGGTTGAATAGGACGGTAATGCATATAGACATGGACGCGTTCTTCGCCTCGATAGAGCAGGCGTCCGACCCGCGCCTCCGAGGCAAGCCCGTCATAGTCGGGGGCAGGGCGAGCAAGGAGAGGACCGTCGTATGCGCGGCCTCGTACGAGGCGAAGCGCCTGGGCATAGATTCCGCGATGAGCTGCGCCGAGGCGTTCAGGATATGCCCGCAGGCGGAGTTCGTGGCCGCCGATACCGCGAAATACATATTCACGTCCCGTGCGATATTCGACATGCTCAAGCCATACAGCCCGCACGTCGAGCAGGCCTCCGTAGACGAGTTCTACCTCGACATGACGGATACGGAAAAGTTCGTCGGCCCCGTTGAGGCGGTCGCGCGCGAGATAAAAGGCCGCATAAGGTCGGAGTTCGGCATAACGGCTTCCGTGGGAATATCGGAGAACAGGCTCTTCGCGAAGGTAGCCTCAAAGTTAAAAAAGCCCGACGGGCTCTTCGTGCTGGAGAGGAAGGATATAGCCGCGGTCCTTAAGGAGATGCCGGTCGGGAAGATAGCCGGCATCGGCAGGAGCCTTACGGAGAAGCTGAACGGCCTCGGGGTCTTCGTCTTTTCGGACATGGCGAAATTTGACAGGGATTTTTATTACGGTGAGTTCGGAAAGACCGGGTTGTGGCTCTATGCCGTATCGCGAGGAGAGGACGGCCCTTCGCTGCCTTCCTGGCACCGGGAGGACGGCCCGCCAAAATCGGTAGGGCATTCGTATACCCTGCCGTATAACGCGCAAAACCCGGAACTTATAAGGGCGTGGCTCAGGTTATTATGCGAGATGGTCGCCTCCCGGCTGCGCGCGCTCGGGCTTGAAGGAAGGTGCCTGCACGTATTCCTGAGGCAGCCGGATATGGGTTTTGTCTCGAGACAGAAGAGGTTCCAGGTGCCGACGTCCGACGGGGCGGAGATATTCATGCGGGCCGAGTCGGTCATTAACGGCCGCATGCGCCACGGGCTGAAAGGGTTCAGGATGCGCGCGCTCGGGGTCAGCGCCTCGATGCTTACGCCGGCCGGCGGCAGCTGCCTTTTCGAGTCCGAGAGGAAGAGGATGGAACTGATAAGGTCGATGGACGAGATAAACGGCAAGTACGGGGAATGGACGGTCTATCCGGCGAGGGTGAACGGGATCCGGCCTACATGAGCGAGCCGGAAAGGTTCCTCAGGACATGCACGGATTCTTTTACTATAGTCGGGTCAAACTGGGTCCCTGAACATTTCTCTATCTCGTCGCAGGCGGTCTCCTTGGACATCGCCTTGCGGTATGTCCTCGTAGATGTCATCGCGTCGAACGCGTCCGCGATAGATATGATCTTCGTGCCGAGAGGTATCTGGTCGCCCCTGAGGCCCGCGGGATAGCCCCTGCCGTCGAAACGTTCGTGGTCCGAGCTGGCTATCATGGCCACATCCTTAAAATCGGTTATAGTCTCGAGCAGTTCGCGCGTATAGACCGCGTGTAATTTCACGGTCTCGAATTCCTCAGGCGTAAGTTTCCCGGGCTTGTTTATGAGGCTCCTTGCTATCCCGAGCTTGCCGACGTCGTGCAGCAATGCCGACCATTTCGTCTTCGTGATATCGTCATGCGAGAGGTTCATGGCCAGCGCGATAAGCATCGAGTAGACCGAGACCCTCTTGGAGTGGCCGATCATGGACGGGTGTTTCGTGTCGATCAACTGGGAGAAGACCTCGCAGGCGATGCCGACGGCATCGACGCTCGCGGGTATGTCTACCTGGCCGGTCTCGGCCCTGACCCTCTTGAATATGTCCGAGATCTTATCCTTTTCCATGACCTCGTCCAGCATCTTCCCGTTCTTCAGGATATCCAGGACGGAATCGACCATATCTGCCGATGCGCGCTCGTTCTTCCAGGATGACATCGCCTTTTCGACGTCGGCCATGCCGCGTATAGACTCATCCCTTAAAAGCAGGTCGAGCTGGTCGGCTATCTGTATGATCTGCGCGCCGAGCGGTATCTCGCCGCGCTGCCTGCCGAGGGGGTAACCCTTGCCGTTGTACCACTCGTGGTGGTTAAGTATCAGTTTTGCTATCGTCGAGAGGTTCGGTATCTGGCTGGTCAGTTCGGCGCCGATTATAGTATGGGACAATATTATCGGGTTCTGCCGCGGGTCCTCGTGCGTGAAGAGGTAATGGGTTATATGCTCCGGCAAAGCGAGATAGCCTATGTCGTGGAGAAGGGAGGCGTAAAAAATATCCTTTCTCTTTTCGGGGGCGATCGTCTTGGCGAATTCGGACGAGAAGATGCCGACTCGCCACGAGTGGTAGAGGTTGGTGCCTTCACTCATCACGTCGAGCACGTAGGCGATAGCGGAGACAAGCTCATTTATCGTTCTGGTAGTATTTATCTCCATGCTCACAATAAGTTAGCACAGAAGTTTTGCATTGTCAATCCGGCTCTTAAGGCGGTATAATTGTCTGCGATGAGCGACATAAATATTGTCTATGAAGATGGCCGCGTGATGGTCGTCGAGAAGCCCGCGGGCATGCTCGTGACCCCTGCTCCCGGAAGTAACCACAATACGCTTACTGATCATCTGAATAAAGGGCGGGTTGGCCCGGCAGTTCATCCGTGTCATAGAATTGACATGGATACGTCCGGGCTGATACTATATGCGAAGGGCAAGGGCACACAGGAGGCGCTGATGGAAGATTTCAAGCAGCGCCGCGTGAAGAAGTCGTATATCGCGTTCGTGAACGGCCGTATAGGGAACAGGGAGGGAGCGATCGAGCTTCCGATCGAAGGAAAGAGGGCCGTCACGAAATACAGGCTGACTGAGCAGAGGAAGGATTTCGCGGTCCTTGACGTCGAGCCCGTAACGGGCCGAACGAACCAGATAAGGATACACTTAAAGGCTGCGGGTCATCCGTTGGTAGGCGAGAGGAAATTCGCGTTCGCTAAGGATTTTAAGCTGAAGTTCAGGAGGGCGGCGCTCCATTCGCATAGGATAGAGTTCCCGCACCCGGGCACGGGCGAGATGATGTCGTTCGTCTCTCCGATGCCGGACGACATGAAGAAGTTCCTCGAAGAAAACAAGTGAAAGGAGGTCGGAGATGAAAAGGGCATTTGTATTTGTCATGGCAGCGGTGTTTTTTGCGTCGATGTCGGCCGCGAACCCGAAGGCTTACGCCGACAAGTGGGAGGACCTGATAACTGAGTCAGGAAAAGTGCTCGACGAGGTCAACTCGATGCCGGATACCGGGATCCCGTCCGACATGTTCAAGAAATGCAAGGCGATAGCGATATTCCCGTCCACGGTAGGCGGCGGCTTCATATTCGGCGCGAAATACGGGCAGGGTGTAGTTGTTTACAGGGATGACAAGGGCGAATGGAGCCCCCCGGCCGTCTTTAATATAGGGGGGGGAAGCTTCGGCTGGCAGATAGGCGGCCAGGCGACGGACCTCATACTCGTCATGATGAATGACCGCGGCGTGGACGGTTTCCTCGCGAGCAAATTCACGTTGGGAGCCGACGCTTCGGTCGCGGCGGGCCCCGTGGGAAGGGACACGCAGGCCTCGACCGACCTCCAGCTCAAGGGCGGCATATTCTCGTATTCGAGGTCGCGCGGCGCATTTGCCGGCGTGAAAGTCGAAGGCAGCGGCATATCGCAGAACAAGGAAGGCAACAAGGCTTTATACAAGCAGGACCTTTCCGCGAAGGAGATCCTGAAGGAAGGGAAAGCAAAGCCGACGGCCGCGGGCCAGGCGCTTATAAAGGACTTACAGAAGTACAGCAAGTAAAATCAGGGACGGTTCTTCAGCCAAAGCTGAAAGTGTCCCCATGGGGGACGGTTCTCCGATTGGCTCAAGAACCGTCCCTTTTGCGTTCATATCACTTATTGTCAGCGGGGGCAATTCCTGTTATAATTACAATACGATGAAATCCTACACGGAGTACCTATTTTTCAATACGGAAAAACGTTACGATATCCTGAACATCACCCCGCAGGTCGAAAAGGCCATTGATAAGAGCGGGATAAAGGAAGGCCTCTGCCTCGTCAACGCTATGCACATCACGGCGAGCGTCTTCATCAACGATGACGAGAGCGGCCTCCATAAGGATCTCCTGGACTGGGTCGAAAGGCTCGCCCCGTTCGGCAAGGATAAGTACAGGCATAACATGACCGGCGAGGACAACGGCGACGCGCATCTCAAAAGGACCATAATGGGCCGCGAGGTCGTCGTGGCCGTCACGAAAGGCAGGATGGATTTCGGGCCGTGGGAGCAGATATTCTACGGCGAGTTCGACGGCCGGAGGAAGAAGAGGGTCCTTGTGAAGGTAATAGGGGAGTGATATGAAGACAACGGCATCCGATGGGCTGTTTTTCCAGTGGCATATTACAGACGCGTGTAATTTCAGGTGCAGGCACTGCTACCAGCACGGCTTTACGCATAATTCCGAACTGGCGCTGCCGGAACTCATAAAAGTATATGAGAATATCGCCTCTTGCGCGAGAGGCAGGAAGATAAACCTGAACATAACAGGCGGAGAGCCGTTCCTGAGGAAGGACCTCTGCGAGCTGCTGCGTTACCTCGATAAACACCAGGATACCGGCGAACTCATGGTGATAACCAATGCGAGCCTTATCGATGAAAAGGCGCTCGACGACCTTAGCGCGATAAAAAAACTTAAGGCGGTCAAGATATCCCTCGACGGCGCGACCGAAAAGACGAACGATGCGATAAGGAAGCCGGGGGCCTTCAGGACCGCGCTCGAGAAGATCAACCTGATACAGGAGAGGACCGGCCTCGAGGTCATAATCATGCTTACGCTGATGCGCTCGAATGCCTATGAGATGCCCGCGCTCCTCAACCTCTGCAGGGAACTGAGGGTGGACGGCCTGATGCTCGAGCGGTTCATCCCGCTCGGCCAGAGCGGCGCCCTGAAATCCGAAGTGATCACAAAAGAGGATTGGAAGAGGACAGTAAAGGATATATGCGAATATATGGAAGTCGACCTCGCCGAGAGCGAGATACTCCCGTGCAAGGCCTTCTGGGTGAAGTTCGAGGGCGATGACGCGCGGCTGCTTACGGCGGAATGCAACCTCGGCGATGACGCGTTCGCGATAATGCCGAACGGCGACCTTCTCCCGTGCCGCAGGTTCGATATAGTACTCGGCAACCTGCTCCGCAGGGACCTGGCGTATATCGTAAAAGACAACGCCGTACTGCGCGATATCACGGACAAATCAAAACTTAAAGGCAAATGCCGCAATTGCCAGATAGACCGCTGCCGCGGATGCAGGGCCATGGCCTACGCGGTATATAAAGATTATTTGGCGGAGGATAACCTATGCTGGCTATAAGGAAAATGAAGAGGGTCGGCAACAAGACCCAGGTCATATGCACGCTCGGTCCCGCGAGCTCTACGGAACCGGTCATAAGGAAGATGGGCGAGGCAGGCATGGGCGTAGCTCGGCTTAATTTCTCCCATTCGTCGTATAAGGACCAGGAAGCGAAGATAAAACTTATCAGGAAGATCAATAGGGGGTTCGCAAAACCCATAAAAATAATGCAGGACCTCGAAGGATACAGGATAAGGATAGGAAAGCTCGACGACGGCAGGCCGGTGGAGGTCAGGAAGCGGCAGAAGATCATACTGACGAATCGCTGTTCCGTCGGAAGCGGTAACGTGATACCCTTTGATTACCACGGCTCCCTGTGTGACATCAGGGGCGCGGAGTTCATTTACATAGACGACGGTAATATAGCCCTGAAGGTAAAGAAGATATGCAGGGACCGCATCGAGACGTCGGTCTGGGCCGGCGGCCTGATAAGGGAGAGGAAAGGCATCAACATGCCCGGCGCGAAGCTGAAGTTCTCGGGCCTTACGGCCAAGGACAGGAAGGATATCGCGTTCGGGATAAAGAATAAAGTGGATTTCATAGCGCAGTCGTTCGTCAGGAACGAGGACGATATCATGCGTATAGTGAAACTCGTAAAGCCGCGCCTTCCGGATTGTAAGGTGGTCGCGAAGATAGAGAACCGCGACGGGATAAGGAACATAGACGAGATCCTCGCGGCCTGCGACGGCATCATGATAGCGAGGGGCGATATGGGCGTCTCGATGCCGATACAACAGATACCGATAATCCAGAAGATAATAATCAAGAGATGCAACCGCGACGACAAATTCGCCATCACGGCCACGCAGATGCTCGAGAGCATGACCGAGAGCCTGCGCCCGACCCGCGCCGAGGTCACCGATGTGGCCAACGCGATAATGGACGGCACGAGTTACGTCATGCTCTCCGGCGAGACGGCCGTGGGCCGCCATCCGGTCGAGACCGTCAGGATGATGGAGAGCATTATAGATTTCACCGAGGGATACCTCTACGGCAGGTTCCTGCCCTTGGGCAAATAGAAAAGGAATAGATACGCGATGCCCCATTATGATTACGAGTGCCAGAAATGCAAGCACGTCTTCGAGATCTACCAATCGATGACCGCCGAGCACCTTACGAAGTGCCCGAAATGCAAAGGCCCCCTGAAGAGGCTTATAGGCGGCGGGGCGGGGATAATATTCAAAGGCTCCGGGTTCTACGAGACGGATTACAAGAGGAAGTCCCAGGCGAAGCCCTGCGAAAAGGCGGCGTCGAGCTGCCCGGCAAATTGTAAGCACAAACATTGAGGTCTGTCAGATGCGCGTTGCGATGTATTACGGTAACAGCGATGTGCGCACCGAAGAGGTGCCCGTCCCGGAGATAGGTGACGGCGAGATACTCATCCGCGTCATGGCGAGCGGCATCTGCGGAAGCGATGTCATGGAGTGGTATCGCAAGGACAAGGTCCCGCTTGTGCTCGGGCACGAGATAGCCGGCACCGTAGAGAAGGCAGGGAGCGGGGTCAAGGGCATAAAACCCGGCGATCGCGTAGCCGCGTCGCACCATGTCCCGTGCGGCAAATGCCGGTATTGCCTGAAAGGCCATGAGACGGTCTGCGAGACGCTGCGCAAGACGAATTTCTTCCCCGGAGGTTTCGCCGAGTTCGTTCGTATACCTAGGATAAATATTGAAATGAAGGGCGTCTACCCCATTCCCGATAACATGTCGTTCGAGGAAGCGACATTTATCGAGCCGCTGGCATGCGTTTTCAGGGGCCAGAGGCTGGCCGGGGTCAGGAAGGGCGATACGGTCCTTGTCATAGGAAGCGGCATATCCGGCCTTTTGCATATAAAACACGCGCGCGCCCTCGGCGCGGGCCTTATAGCCGCGACCGACCTGTCCGGATACCGCCTCGATGTTGCGAAACGGTCCGGCGCCGGATACGTATTCAATGCCGCGGAGTATTCGCCGCAGAAGCTGAAAGATGTCAACGGCGGGTTATTGGCGGACGTCGTGATATTATGCGCCGGGGCGGCTCCTGGAGTTCGGCAGGGGCTCGATTCCGTCGAGCGCGGGGGCACCGTGTTGTTCTTTGCGGCCGCCGAGAAGGACTTGGCCTTGCCTGGGACAATAAACGGCATATTCTGGAAGAGCGAGGCCGCTCTTATGAGTTCCTATGCCGCGACGCCCGCGGAACATCTCGAGGCGATGCGTTTGATAAGCTCCGGCCGGGTCGCCGTAAAGGACATGATAACCCACAGGCTCGGGCTCGCGCAGGCACAGGAAGGCTTCGGGCTGGTCGCGGGCGCGAAAGATTCCATGAAAGTAATAATAGAACCCCAGAAATAAAAGGAGGTCATGCCATGCCTGTCATTTCGATCCTGCTGATCGTAGCCGTAGTCGCGTTGTTCTGGCTCGTAATTATTTTTAACGGCCTGGTCCGTCTGAAAGTCAGGGTCGCGAACGGCTGGTCGCAGATCGACGTCCAGCTGAAGAGGAGGCACGACCTGATACCGAACCTCGTCGAGACCGCCAGGGGCTATATGAAATTCGAGAGGGATACGCTCGAGAACGTCACGAAAGCCCGCACGCAGGCGACGCAGGCGACGACCGTAAAGGATAAGGAAGGCGCCGAGAACATGCTGACCGGAGCCTTGCGTTCGCTCTTTGCCGTAGCGGAAAAGTACCCGGAGCTGAAGGCAGGCCAGAACATGATAGCGCTCCAGGGAGAGCTGGCCTCGACCGAGAACCAGATCGCCTCGGCAAGGCAGTTCTATAACGATGAGGTCACGAGATACAATACGGCGGTCAAGACATTCCCTGCGAATACCGTCGCTCCGGCCTTCGGTTTCGCGGCCGCTGAATTCTTCGAGCTGAAGGACCTGGCCCAGAAGGAACCGCCCAAAGTCAATTTCGCATAGGACGTATTGAAAAAACAGGCGAATAAGGTATAATTTAACCACTCGCCGCAAAAGGAGATACAACATGGACTGGGGAATGAAGAACCGCCTGAGCCGCATAATTAAGAAGGACGGCCGCACCGTGATGCTCGCGGTCGACCACGGGTATTTCCTCGGGCCCGTATCTAAGCTCGAGGACCCGGCAAAGACCATAAAGCCGCTTCTGCCCTATACCGACGCGCTTATGCCTACGCGCGGCGTGCTGCGCAATTGCGTGGACGCGTCGAACGACATACCCATAGTCCTGAGGGCCTCCGGCGGCAACAGCATAATCGGAGAGGACCTGTCCAACGAGGAGATAACCGTATCGATGAAGGACGCCGTCCGCCTGAACGTATCCGCGGTCGCGTTCTCGATATATATCGGCTCGAAGCATGAACACCAGACCCTGATAAATTTCGCAAAGCTCGTCGACGAAGGCATGGAATACGGCATGCCCGTGCTGGCCGTGACCGCCGTCGGCAAGGAACTGGAGAAGAGGGACGCGCGCTACCTGTCGTTATGCTGCAGGATGGCGGCCGAGATGGGCGCCAGCTTCGTTAAGACGTATTATTGCGAGGATTTTGAGAAGGTCATCAAGAGCTGCCCGGTCCCGGTGGTCATAGCCGGAGGGCCGAAGCTTAAGACCGAGTTCGACGCGCTCAGGATAGCATGCGACGCGATAAAGCTCGGAGCTGCCGGCGTGGACATGGGGCGCAATATCTGGCAGTCGGAAGATCCCGTGGCCATGATCAAGACGGTCAGGGCTATCGTGCACGAAGGCATCCCGTTCAAAAAAGCGCAGGATATGCTTAAATGTTCGTAAACCCGTTCTCCAAGAATGAAGACTGGATCAAGAACGACAAGAATTGCTTCAAGCTGCTCGATGACTTCGGGGTGGGTGTCTGCGTCATCAACTCGAAGATGGAGATCATTGCGCTGAACAGGGTAATGAAGAAGTGGTTCCCCGGCGTAAACCTGAATTCGCAGCCTATATGCCATAAGGCATTCAATTTTCCTTCCCGCAATTCCGTATGCTCTTATTGCCCGACGATAAAGACGTTAAATGACGGCAAGGTCCATGAGGCCGTCACGGAAACCCCTTATGGCGGGAAGGTCATCAATTACCGCATTGTCTCCTCCCCGGTCGAGAACGAAAAAGGGGAGGTCATAGCGGCGATCGAAGTGGTCGAGGACGTCACGGATAAACTTTGCGCGGAAAAACAGATGAAGGACGCCGAGAGCCTGTACCACGCCACGATCAATTCCCTCAATTACCCGATACACGTTGTGGATGATAAATTGAGGATAGTATTCATTAACGACTCCTTCAAGGCCTGGAGCAGGAGCCTCGGCCTGAAAACCGATATAGTCGGCATGGACGTCTTCAGGGCGTTCCCTTTCCTGCCGGAAAAGGTCAGGGAGGAATACAACACCGTATTGCGCAGCGGCAAGCCCCTGACGACCGAAGAGACTATCCGGATCGAAACGGCAGATGTCGCAACGGAGACGCAGAAGATACCGATCCTCGAGCAGGGCAAGACGATAAAGATAATAACGGTAGTGCTGGATATAACGCGCCCAAGGAGGAACGAGACGCTGCTCAGGGATATCAGGCGCCAGCAGGAAG
>JBAYMW010000014.1:0-21947 GCA_041663405.1 Candidatus Omnitrophota bacterium
CCCATTATCTTTCCCGCATCCTTACCGAGGCCGATCACGAGGTTCTCCATGGTCCCGACGTCCTTGCGTATCTTATCAAGCAGCGCCTTGTTCGCCTCGTAGGCATTTATATGGTCGACCGGCGCAACCTTATCCGTGCCTGCCGCATCCTGCTTTTTCAGGATCGTAACTGCATCGGCGGAGACCATCTCATCCAATTTTGAGGCGACTGTGGAATATTCCGTCCTCCTGAGCTTGCCGGAGAGGTCTTTTGCGTGCGCGGTAATAGAAGCGAGATAATCTTCATCTATCTTCCATATATCCTCGACCTCTATCTCGTAGGTAACGCTCTCTTCGGGGCTGAGCCTTACGTCCTTGAATACGTAATATTTCCCCTGCTTGACGTCATACTCGACCTCGAGCTCGCCCTTATTTATTATGTCCTCCGGCTTCACCCCTGACGGAAGGTAGGATTTTACGGAGACATCGCGGGATTCATATTGCGACGGGTTCACGGCCGTCATCTTCAGGATGACGCCGGCTTCAGCCGCTGTTGCCGCAGCAGCCCACATAATAAGCGCTATAATTAAAAGGCTATTTCTTCTTTTCATTAAGGAGCTTCATAAGTTTTATGTCCGACTCCACCTGCTTGATCGAATCGACGTCCTTCCAGTATTCTTCCATATGGGATTCTACGCCCGCCTTGGCGATCGTGTTCTGCGCCTGGCGCGCCTCGACCTTATCGAGCGCCTTGTTCATCTGCGCGAAAAGGTCCTCCGCGGTCTTTGAGGGCTTTACTGCCGACGATGGCGTGGGCGCTAAAGCCTTCTTCGCCTCTTCCCTTAGCGTGTCTATCTTCTTAGCCGGCACGACCCAGACATCCTTCACCTCGACCTGCAGGACAAGCACCTCTTTGGGTTTTAATGTGACTTTCTGTTCCGCGTAACAAAGGTCCTTCGCTTTGTCGTATTCTATCCTGAATTTACCCTTGTTAATAACGTCCTTGGCGGTCACGCCTCTCGGCAGGTACTCCTTGACGAGCGTATCCGCCGGTTTCTTCAGCGGATTGACCGCGCGTATCTTCAGTATCACCTCCGCCGCAGGAGCCGAAGAAACACTCAGCATTATTAAAAGAAATGAGAAAGTGGTTAAAAAAATTTTGCGCATATTTTCCTCCGTATTGGGGACACCCTGCTTTATTTGCCTTCTATCCAGCTCTTGACCACAGGCGCGTTGACCTGTTTGTCAAGCAGGCTCCTGACCTGCGACATCAGGGCCTTGAGTTCGGTTACATCGTTCCTGAGGTCCCCGACCTCGCCCTCATCGGTAAGGTTTACCTGGCCCACTTCGCCCGTGGAAGGAACAAGGTTCTCGTATCCCTCTTTCATCGCGACCTGCGCGAGTTTCGCCCTGGTATCCCTGATGAAATCGGTTATGGAATCGGCGGTCAGGGAACTGCCGATGCTGGCATTCGCGGCCTGCAGCTTCGCGAGGTCTCCGGCGAGCTTCTGCAAGGCGCTATAAGCTTCGGCGTTCTTTCCGCCCGCGGCTATCATCTTCTTTATATCCTCCGCGGCCTTGGAAGCGGCTGCGGCCTGGTCCTTCGCGGCCAGGAGCTGTTTTCCGGCCTTCGTGCCGTCCGGGCCCAGGGTGCTGAGGGTCTGTTCGAGCGATCTGATCTTTCCGTATACCGTGTTCGCGCCGGCAGCGTCGGCCGTGGTGCCGAGCGTCGTCTCGACGCCGTCGACATAGCTGGTGATATCCGTCTTGAACGCCGTTATATCGCCCTGCGCCGAAGCTATCTTCCCGAAGAGGCTGTTGGTGCCGGCGGCATCGGTAGTCTTGCCCACGGCCGCCATCAGGCTCGAGACGGATGTATTCACGTCGGTCGTATCGTCGGGTAATGTGTTTACCTTGGATAACATCGTCTTCACGTTCGAGTCTATCGTGGTCACGGTGGCGTTGATCGAGTTGACCATACCCTCGTCGCCTCCGCCGCCGGACGCGACGCTCTCCGAAACGCTTAGCACCATGCTGTCTACCGCCTTCTTCGTGGCCTCCTCGCAGACTACGGTATATTCGCCGGCGCCCCATGCGCTCTGCGGCGTAAGGGCATATTCGTAGATACCGGTCGAGCCGACTTCCTTCATCGCTGTCGCCGCGACCCTCGTTACGTTGTTCGCGTCGTATACGGTTATCGTCGGCGACATGCCGGTCGTGGTCCTGAACCTGATGTCGGTAGCCGCGTCGAACGCCGCGGATGTAGGCCTTGTCAGTATCTCGGCCTGCACGCCCTTCGCGAGTTCGGCGGCAAGCTGCTGCGCGACCTGCTCGCTCAGGGATTGGGTATCCGTGCCGGCGATGACCCCGACTTTATCCTCTATGTTGTCGACGACCGCCTTGACCGCGGCTATATCGGTCTTGACGGTGCTGATCTTCGCGTCAAGGTTCGTGCCGATCGAAGTCTCGAGCGTATCGATCTTCGTCTTGATCTCGGTCGTCTGGGTCGCCAGGTCGGTGCCTATCGCCGTCTGGAGGTTGGTAAGCTGGGTCGCGACCGTCGTGCCGAGGCCCGCTATCGACTTCGGTATGTTCAGGGAGTAGCTCAACCCGGACGAATACGTCTCTCCGGAATAGACTATGTCCACTTTCGCGAAATACATAGCGTTCTGGTCGAGGCCCGTCGTAGGCCATTCCTGCCAGAAGACGCCGTTCGCATCGGATGTAGCGGCCGTCAATGTCTGCAGCGGGCCGCCCGCCGCGTCATAAATATGCACCGTGCAGGAGCTCGGCTGGCTCAATATGAACCCGCCTCTCTCCACCCACGAGTTGATAAGGAACTTATCCGCCGAGGCGTTATAGGAGAAGTTGCTCATGACATGGTATTCGGGCGACAGCGAAGACTCGGTCATGCTTATCTCTATCGACATGCTATCGGCTGTCGTTGTCCAGTTACGGTTCGACTTATCGAGGTAATCCGTCCTCGACCATGTCGTCGAGTAAGTGCCGTACGGATAGCTGTGCGCGACCGGGGCCGTCAGGTCCGCGGCCGCCCATCCGGACGTATCTATGACGAATAACTTATCGAGGAAGTCCTCGGTGGTCGCGCTCTTGACGTTCCACGTCACGTCATAGTATTTGATGGTGAATACCGCGTCGGAATCGTCATACGCGTCGGAGAGGTTCGTGTTAGCGGCCCTTACCCTGAACTTGACCGCTGCGCTCTGGACGTTCGCGACCGTCCACGAATAGCTGGTTATCGCCTCCGTCGTGCCGCTGCCGTTATCGCTTATAGCGGCAGTATTGATCTTCGTCCAGGTCGCATATAGCGGCGAATCGGCCGAGTAATAGAGATCGACCGTGCCCGCGGTACCGGTAGTGCCCCAGTTTACCGTAGTGCCCGGTTTCAATGCGTAGAATGTATTGCCGCCGTTCGGCGTATTGACGCGGAACTTCGGCAGTATCTTGAACGCGCCCGAGATATCGGTGACGTTGGTATTGACGAGGTCGGTTATCCTGATATAACGCGTTCCGACGCTGTCCGGCACGCTCCAATTCAATGTGTAATGGCCCGCGCCGTCGTATGCCGGCGTTCCGCCGATCGTTTCGGGCGACGCGAAGCTCGAGTTGTCGTCATATTCCACGAGGAATGACTTCTCGGAAGAACCGCTCCTCGTCCATGTTATGGCGTTAGTGTCCGATACGTTCCATTTATCGTTGGCGGCCGGCGATGTCACCGCCACGGTCGCCTCACCGACGATCTTGAACGGCTCGGAATCGGCGGTGTATTGGGCCGAGGCCCCGCCCCTTAACTTGATGACCGCGTTCGGGCATACCGCGGCTTCGGTCACCGTCCACGTGAAAGTATGGTCATACTTCGGGTATGTCGTCAGCAGCGTCTCCGCGCCGTCGACAACAAGATAGACGTGCACGCCGTTCCCGAGGCCCGCATCGAGCCAGTTGACCGTGACCGACTCACCGACTTCCCATATCGTAGAGCCGGTCGGGCTCGTGACCTTGATGCCGTTCACTGTAAAAGCGCCGGAAGTCGACGATACGTTGGTGTCGGATGTTATCTTGATCTTCGCGGCCGCGCTCGACGGTGATATCGAGGACCCTATCGTCCACGAATAAGTCCCGGCGCTCAGCAATACCGGCGATGCGCCGTTTATCGGGTCGCCGAAGTTGGTCCCGTCCGCAGCATAATAGATGTTACAGGTAGAGCCCGAACCCGCGGCTGACCATGTTATCGGCTGCGTCTCTCCGATAGCCCACGTCGCGCCGGCGGCAGGTGCGCTTATCTTTATACCCTTCAACGTAAATACCGGGGATTCCACGGACAACCCGGTATCCGTGCCGGAAACAACCTGAATTTTGAGTTTCGCGTTCGCCGACGGCGTGTAGACCAGCGTGTTCGGCGTCCATGAATAAGTCCCGGCGGTCACGTTGACTGGTGAAGCATTTATCGGTGTTGCGCTATAATTGCTTCCGCCGTCGCTGCTGTAGAGTATATTTACATTACCCGACACGCCGGCCGACGACCACGTGACGTTCGACGCGACTCCCTGCGTTATCACGGCATTAAGGGCAGGGGCTGTCACCCTCATGCCCTTAAGGGTGAAAGCCGGCGATGTGGCCGTAAAACTGCCGGCTACGATCTTGACCTTTGCCGTTACTGACGGCGTTATCGTCGAGCCTATGGCCCATTGGTAAGTGTTGTTACCGGGATAGACTTCGTTATTGGCGATATCGGTCGCTATCGCGACCTGGTCCGAAAAATCACCGAGGACCGAATAGTATACCGTAGCGGCCGCGGAATTCGTGCCTGCCGACAACCATTGCACGCCCTGGGTCGAACCTATGAGCCAGCTCGCGTTCAATGCCGGCGCGGTGGTCTTAAGGCCCGCAATGGTAAAGTTGGCGTCTGAGGTGTCGTCCATAGGCGCGGTATACGGGTTCGCTGGTTCCGGATCATCCGCCGGGGTTTCCGCGAGTATCTTTATCCTCGCCCTCACAGACGGAGTGACACCGGCCGTGCCTGAAGGTATCCAGTTGTAGCTGTTCTGGTTCAAGTATATCGCCGAGGCGATGTTCGCCCACGTGCTTCCGCCGTCGAGCGAATAATAGAACGCCGCAGCCTCGCCGGCGTTATTATATGTCCACGATATCGCGTTGACGCTGGTCATATTGAACGCCTCGCCGCCGTTCGGCACCGAGACTTTGACTCCCGCGATCGAGAAATTACCCGTTATCGAGGCGAACGTCGGGTCGTTATCCGCGACGAGTTTGAATTTGACCGTGTCTGAAAGCGCTGTTGGCACGACGAAACCTTCCGCCGCGGTATAACTGCCGTCGTTGGCAAGGCCGGTGCCTATCGCGGTCCAGTCGGTGCCGTTGGTCGAATAATATAGCGATACTGTGCCGGTTACGCCGGCCGATGTCCATGTCACCGTAGCGTTGCTCTTGGCAGCCTGCCAGACCGTACCCGTCGCAGGCGCCGTGAGCTGGATATCTCCGAACGTGAACACTCCGGTCGTGAACGTCAGGTTGGAGTCCGAATTTGAAGTTATCTTCATCAATGCGTTAGCGGAAATCGCCGCGTCCACCGTCCATTCGTAGGTATTTGTTCCCCCGGTGTTCGAGGCATTGGCTGCTATCGTCGTCCAGCCTGTGCCGCCGTTCGTCGAGTACTCGATCTTGACTGTCGAGCCGGCCCCCGCTGACTTCCAGGTGATATCGTAATCCGATCCCCTTCTTACCAGGGAGCCGGTTACCGGAGCCGTGAATTTGATGCCGGCAATGGTGAACACTGTCGGCGAGACCGCGGATTTGCCCAAGGCATCGTTAGAGACTTTAACCTTTGCCGTTTCGGAATATAGGCTTGCGTCATCGGCTATATCCCACAGGCTGTAGGTATTAGTGCCTGTCTGGTTGGGCGCCGCGTCCGTTATTAAAGTATAATCCGTGCCGTTCGTAGAATAATAGAGGGAAACTACCGAACCCATACCGCCGGACGACTTCCACGAAATTGTATTGTCCGCGGTATTCGCGTATACTTTCTGCCCGCCTGACGGGCTGATGATCTCGAAACCGGTGCCAATTATGAAGTTCGCGTTCGACATGTCATGTATGGTCGAATCGGCCGCGTCGGTTATCCTTATCCTTGCCGTTGCCGTCTGAGCGGCAGACGGGATACTGTTCCACCTGTAAGTATAAACCCCGTCCGTGGCAGTGACGGTTGTGCCCGAGACGATCGTAGTCCATGGCCCTGCCGCGCCGGCCTTAGAATATTCTACATTCCAGGTCGTCCCGACAGTGCCGGCCGCGGTCCACGTTATATCCGCATAGCTTCCGGTTAGCAGCGTCTCACCGCCGTTTGGATAGGTCACGGTTATCTTGCCTTGGGCGTATGAAAGCTCCGCATTATCAAGCTCCGCAGCCTGCAAGCCCGTCGAATTAAGGAACGCCTTGAACTTGAAAGTGCCGGCCCCAAGCTGGTCATACAGGCCGGGGATATTCGTGCTGATATCAGCCGCTGTGTTTGATGTTAAATATCCCTGGCTCGTCGAGGCCCATGTCGTCCCGTTCCACCAATACCATGTCGACCCGTCGTCCTTGGATATCTGGTACTTTATAGTACCCTGGTTATTTACGCCGGGAGTGCCTGCAAACGTATTAAGATAACCTATATATACCTGTCCGCTGTTAGGTATCACATACGGGTTATCCGTCGGATAGGAGGCCTTCTTCAGGGTCGCCCCGCGGAAGACCGGGCTGTAATTTCCATCGGTCGTAGAGAGCAGGAGCTTGTATTTGATAGTATCGGTGTTGCTTATGTTAAGAGATGACGGCGTCGCCGTGATATACGCGCCCGCGGTACCCGTAGCATCGGTCCATGTGGAGCCGCCGTTCGTAGATACCTGGGCCTTTATGTTGCACGCGCCGCGCTGGTAATGGTCAAGTATCTCTTCCTCCGTCAAAACGCGGTTGTATATCGCCATCTCGTCCATCTGCCCCTTGAAGCGCCCAGAAGCCACCGAGTCCTCGCCTATCAGGCAGTCCTGGCTTGGTTCTGTCGACCATGTGGTTGTCAGCCATCCCGAAGACCTGCGCTGGCCGTCAAGATACAGGGTAATGATCGCATTGTTGTCCGGGGGATTGCAAAACATCGTGACCGCCACATGATGCCATGCGCCGTCGTTTACCGGCTGTACATCGACTGCCCTTATCGTTGAGCTTGAGCCGGCGGAACCGACTCCCGCGACTAACGCGTAGTTACCTACAGTAAGGGTGTACGGCCATGAATTGCCGCTGCCTGTGACTTTATCTATATCCACGAAGAAATGCTGTCCGGCGGTAGCATAAAGGCCGTAGAAGAATATGTTATTCTTCTTCTCCGCGCTCGTCTTTACCCACGCCTCGAACGTCCTTGCTTCCTTGTATGAAGGCAGCCAGTTGCCTCCGGGAAGTATCACGTAACCCTCGTTGCCGTTGAAGCTGGCCGCATGGGTGCCTATCTTGCCGGGTGTCACGAACTCGACTCCCGTGTTGCCGGTGCCGTCGTGGCCGTTTCCGGTCGCGTCGGTGAAATCGCCGTCAAAATGCCACAGGGCGCAGATTCCGTAATTGCCGGCTCCGTCAAAATAGTGTTTCTTTATCTCCGAGGCCGTAAGCGCGCGGTTATATATCGCCACTTCGTCCATTTCGCCGTTAAGGTAGGAGCTGCCGGCCTTGCCTATCTTCATCGAAGGCGACGATATCGCCATATCCTGAACGACGGCTACATGGTTCCATCCCGTCCCGATGTATTTTTGCATACTTGAGCCGTTGACATAAATATTCGCGTTCGTAAACCCGGTCAGGGTCACCGCCCTGCCGGCCAGTGTCACATAGACATTACCCGATTTCAGCTCGATTATCCCGGTATCGGCGCTGCTGGTCTTGACCCAGAACTCGACGGACTTGATCTTTGAGCCGACGTTGGCTATGTCCACGTAAGTGCCCACGGCCCCATCAAAACTTCCGCTTGCGCTGCCTATCTTGGGGCTGGCGGCATCGAATGTCGCGTTTCCGGCGGCCGTACCGTCATGCTGGGTCTTGCCCCCTCTTGTGCTCGATGCGTCCGTCCAATCCCCGTTCATATGCCAGAGGCCTTCAAGGTCGGGTATGTCCGCCGCCGTCTCGACCTTGGTGCTTGTCACGGGAAGCTCTTCCCCGTACCCGGCCTCTTTTTCTCCCCACAATATCTGGCTCCAATTTACCGTGGTGCCGGCGTCTATAGTCTGCGAGGTAAAGGCGTTCGTCCCCTGCGTTGCGTATCCCACACCCGCATGCTGGGCAACCTCTTCGGGCGACAACGCGCGGTTATATAACGCGAATTCATCTATGAGTCCGTAATAATAATAATTGGCGGCGTTGCCGTTCCTGCCGACAATGTCTACGCCGGTCGAGGTAGAAGGCACCACCGTCTTGCCTGCGTAGCTTGCCGTGCCATAAGCCCTTCCGTCCACATAGGTGGTCATTGTTTTTGCGGTATCATCCCTTACTGCGGCGATATGGTGCCATCCGAGATCTGTCGCCCGCCCATAATAGTACTGGTTGGACACCGAGGAAACAGTGGTGCCATCCGTCATTTTCGAGGACACATACGGGCCCCAGTTGGTATGATGATACAAGTACATCTGGAAGGTGTTTCCATCGCTCGTCGCATCGCTGTAGAACATGCAGCTCCAGTTTTCTTGCATGTTCTTATACCATAGCTCTACTGTGCAATCGCCAGGCAGGTCTATATTTCCAAGATCGATATAGCTGCTCCGGTTATATCTGAACAACCCCGCGTGCGAACCCAGCTTTGCCAAACGGGTAAATGACGGGCTGTTCTTCGGCGTTCCATCATTGGCGTTGCCGGACGCATCGGTCCAGTCCTCGTTCATGTGATACAGCGCCTTTAGCCCCGCGGTGGTACTCGGTATCTCGCAGAGGCCGCCGTTCGATACTTTGGATAATTTTATCTCGTCCGCGTATATCTTCGTATTGGACCCGTCATAAGTACCGGCGTCAAAGTCGGCTCTCGAACCATCCGTGAATGACGAAGAGGTGTTATAAGCCACCGTTACATCGCGCAATGCAGGCGTAGAAGTGACGCTGCCGTAAAAATACGCCCTGTACTGGAAGTACCTGTTATCCGGGACTTCACCGGCAAAAGCGGTGGCCGTCGGAGATGAATAGAAGGTCGAGGCGGTACCGTCCGGCCCGGTGAAAGCCTCCGCTTCCAGCTCCGATAAAGAGGCGCCCGAACGGCACTGGAACTTGATATCGGCGCCGTCCTGGTATTGGTCTTCTATCTCCTTATCGCTTAAGGCGCGGTTATATATCGCCACCTCATCGATCTTGCCCTTGAACTTGTAATCCTGGCCCCACCAGAAGTGCCCGAGGTGAAAAGGATACTTCGCGGTCCTGAATTTGAATTGATTAGTGCCGACCCACGGCCAGTCATACGCGGTGTCCATCTTCACGCCGTCGAGAAAGGTCGTAAAGGATGACTGCCTGGTATTCCCATCCCACCTCATCGCTACATGATGCCACTGCCTGTATCCGATTTGGTTGGAATATGTATAACTAGCCGATAAATGCGCGTTGTATTGCGTATCATAAATTTCACCGGCTAAATTAAGAGGGGCTGCCGCAAGCCAGAGTTCGTAGTTAGGGCTGGTCGTGCTGCTTTGGTAGCCTGCCACCAGCCCTCCGTCCTGGCCGTAATCGAACTTCACCCACGCGGTTATCGTTATCGCGTCAAAATTCTTAAGGGTATCCGATAACGGCATAAGGCCGTAGCCGCTCGTCCCGTCGTTGCTGAAACAGGCCGACCCCATCTTCGCATCCGTCGTGCTATACGATATTCCGCCGCCGGCCGAGGTCATGTTATTGCCGTTGCCCGAAGAATCGTTAAGGTTGCTGTTAAGGTGGTATAGCGCGACAAGCCCGCGTTCGTTGGCCGGGTCTATCTCTTTGCGCCCGCCTGTCCAAGCTATAGAGTTCCATACCGCGCTGTCGCCCCCGTCAAACGCGCGGCTCGTATACGTCCCGTACGCGTTATACCCGCCGCCGGACATCTCAGATAACCCAACGTAAGGGCTTGCCTGCTCCAAGGCCAGTGCGGCGGTATTGGAGTAAGTACCCTTGTCAAAATCATCCTTTGTATCGTCTGCCCTGGTGACCTTCGAACCCTGGAACGAGACCCAGTCGATGGCCGGGCTGGCCGAACCGTCTGATTTACCGTCTATATACGCCTTATACTGGACATAGCGGTGCGTTATATTGAACTTTGTGCTTGTAAGCACCTGGCTGCTGGCACCGGTGTAGTAACTGTTGACCGTGCCGTCAGGACCGACGAAATCCCCGGTAGGCGGATTCGCCGTTCCGGACCTGACCTGGAACTTTACGGAAGCCGGAAGGGTCGTATCGGCATCGCCTGTCGCATAAAATATGTATTCACGGCCTAAATTCACCTCATACCACATCTTATACGTATCGCCGTCCTTCATGACGCTTGGTCTATAAATTTGATTGTCTTGAAAAGTCTCACCATAGGTTGGAAAGCAGGAGCCTCCGATCTGTTTGCCGTCGACAGGCACCCAGTTTATCCCGTCCGGGGAAGTGGCGTAGGCCACGTTGTAGTTGACGCTGGATCTTCTGCCGCCGTAAGCCGTATACCACATCTTATAGGTCTCGCCGTCTTTGATGACGCAAGGCTGGGACACTGTACTATAATCACAAGTCCCCTGGATGCCGTCTATGACCGAGCCCTTGTAACCCGGGCCGTCGACCCTTGTCCAGTTTATGCCATCGGGGGACGTCGCATAACCTATGCAATCCCTTGAGCCGTCCCCTGCCGTATACCACATCTTATAGGTCGAGCCGTCTTTGATGACCCACGGGTACAGTACGTCGCCGCTGTCAAACCGCCCGGCAGTCGTATCCAATACGGAATACAATGTCTCCGGGCCGTCATATTTAGCCCAGTTTATGCCGTCCGAAGATGTGGCATAGCCTATACGGTATTTTGCCGGGGTTGCAGGACTATAACCGCAATACCACATCTTATAGGTCGAGCCGTCTTTGATGACGGAACCTGGATATATATAATCTGTGTTTGTAATATAACCGGAATCAAACCTGCCGGCGACGTCTGCCCATATTACCGCGTATCCCGGGCCGGGCCCGTCGACTTTCGTCCAGTTTATGCCGTCGGCGGAGGTGGCATAACCTATCATATCGCCGTACGTCCCGGTGGGCACGCCGTAATTATTGGCGTAATACCACATCTTATAGGTCGAGCCGTCTTTGATGACGCAAGGCTGCCCGACGTGGTAATTATCAAACCTGCCGGCTGACAGTCCGATAACTTCTCCGTTGCTTCCGGGCCCTGCGACATAATGCCAGACCGCGCCTGACATATTGTTGACGATATTAGAAGCCGAATAATTCAATCTCGCCCAAATATTTCCCGTCCCTCCGTCGAATACGCGCGAGATATAAGTGCCCGGCGTATTAAATGTGCTGCCCGTCTTGGTCAACTGCATGATCGCGTCGGGCCCTGGCACGGTCGAGGAATATGAACCGGAATTATATTTCGTTACCGTATCATCTATGAGGTCCGCTCCCTGCGCGACCAGCTTCGCCACGCCGCCGTCGACAATTATCTTCTCGTTATCAGTATCCTGCGTCCCGTCGCCTTTATATACCGTGTATTCGGAGGCGGTGGTAAAATTCCAGTTCTTCGTCGCGGGCGCGGCCCAAGCGTAATAGAGGGCAACGCTTCCCGTCATAAGAAGCAGAAGGCATAATACACCCAGGCGAATGCTAAAACCGTGTCTTGATCTCTTAGGCGTAATCATTTTGACTCCTTCATTTTGCTTCAAGCATATCATACCCGACGGGACTTGTTGTCACAGCCGTATCAATCTTTCGTCAAGAAACTGTCAAGACTGCGGGGCCATCCCGCTGAGAAATGGGGTGGGATGGCCCCATCACTTATTTGATCCCCGCTTCGTTAATGACGACATTCTCTTTAATAAATGTATCCTTTATATAGTCATTGACGACTTTGCCTTGGACTAATTGTTTATAGTCGATCTCGACTTGTCCTTTTGCTTTCTCGAACGGCAGGTCTTTAGCTTCTTCCTTCTCGTCTGCCCTGAATATATAAAATCCCCCCTCCGCTGCGATCGGCTGGCTTACTCCGGACTTTTTAAGGCTGAAAAGGCCGTCAATATCCGCGGCCGCGGCACCCTTAAGCTCAGGCGAAAAGAGGGTACCCTTCGAGTTCCAGTATGTCAATTTGACCATATCCTTACCGCAGAGCTTTTCAAAACTCTTGCTTTCGCTGATGCCTTTCATTATCCTGTCCGCTTCTTCTTTGGTCTTTATCTTTATATAGCTGAATCTTGCCTTTTCTCTTTCCTGGTAAGCGCCCTTATTCTGCTCATAATATTTCCTCAGGCTCTCTTCCGTCATTTTGACCTTGTCCAGCTGCCGGAAGAGGAGCTTATCCGACAGGATGCCCCTTCTCGCCTGTTCGAGCTCGAACTGTATATCTTTATCTTTGTCCAACCCTTCCCTTTCGGCGCGTTTTGTGAGGGCAGCGCGCGCCACATATTGGCGTACGAAATCCAGTTTCCAGCTCCTCACGGTGTCAAAATTCTCCTTAAGGAATTTATTGAGCCCCTGCGCCGCCATCTCGATCTCCGAATAATATATCTTCTGCTCCCCTATCGTAGCTACTACGTAATCCTGCGCGGGAGCCTCCGCCGCATACGCAGCATTGAACAGTAATAAGAACGCTATCAAATACCTCATTTCCCCTCCATAAATTTATACCCTATCCTGTGCACCGTGATGATGTGCTTCGGGCTCCCCGGTACCTCCTCCATCTTCTCCCTCAGGCTCCAGATATGGGTATCGACCGTGCGGGACGTGACATCCTCGCCCCAGATCTCCGCCAGTATCGTGTGCCTGCTGACCGGCTCACCGGTATTCGCGATAAGCAGTTTCAGTATCTTATATTCCGCCGCGGTGAGCCTCTCCTCTTTGCCTTCCTTATATATAAGGTACTTATTGAAATCTATCCTTATGTCGCCGAGGTCGTAGACATCTTTGACCTTTGCCGGCGCGCCTGCCCTCCTCAACACCGCCCTGATCCTCACCAGCAGCTCCCTGGGGCTGAAGGGCTTGGTCACGTAATCGTCGGCGCCCAGTTCAAGCCCGAGGACCTTGTCCGACTCCTGCGCCTTCGCGCTCAGTATGATTATCGGCGTCGCGCTGCCCTTCGCCTTGAGCTGCTTGCATACCTCGAAGCCGTTCATCTTCGGCATCATGATATCGAGTATGATGAGGTCCGGCGCCGCCTCCTTCGCTTTTTTCAGCGCGGCCTCGCCGTCGGACGCCGTCACGACCTTGTATCCTTCCATCTCGAGGTTATCGACCAGCCCCCTCAGGATGTTCTTGTCATCTTCGACCACGAGTATTTTATGCATATCAGGCCGGCAAGACCAGCGTGAACCTGCTGCCCTTGCCCTCCTCGCTCTCCGCGCGTATCTGCCCGCCATGGGCCTGCGCGATATACTTCACAAGGGTCAGGCCGAGGCCGCTGCCTTCGGCGTCGGATACCATATTCTGCCGGACCCTGTAGAATTTCCCGAATATCTTGTTCAGCTCGGACCTGGGTATGCCTATTCCGTGGTCGATCACGGCCACCGTTATGTTCTTATCGGCCCTGGAAACCTTGACGTTTATGATGCTGTCCTGCGGCGAATATTTCGCGGCGTTTGTCAGCAGGTTCATTATGACCTGGGATATCGCGCTCGCGTCGGCGTTCACCGGCGGGAGACCTTCCTCCGTCTCTACCGACACCTTCCGAGGGACGTCTATCATATACGACCTGAACCTGTCCACGGTCTCGTTGACTATGCGCGCGATATCTTCCTTCTTTATATTGTAATTCTTGCGCCCCATCTCTATGCGCGAGAAATCGAGTATATTGTTCGCGAGGTGAGTGAGCTTCTCGCTCTCGCCGGATATTATGCCGTAATATTCTTCCCTCTTGCGGTCGTCCGCGACGCGGCCGGTCTTCAGCATCTCGGAGAACATCCGTATAGATGTCAGCGGCCTGCGCAGGTCATGCGCGAGATGCGAGACGAACTCGTTCTTCAGCTGCGCGAGGTTCCACTGCCTCGACAAGGCCCACAGCGTCACGAACGCGCCGCTCAATATTAAAATTGCGGATAAGCATATTATTCCTATATATAAGGAAAGGTGGTGTCGCCTTTCGTCTATCTTGCTCAGTATCACGGGGTAGCGCTCGTATACCGCTATTTGGTACGGAAATCCCTTTACCTGTTTTACAAAGACCGGCTTCGGCCCTTTCTCTTCGCTGAGCGACCTGCCCGTCGAATCGAGTATCGCGACATCCTCCTTGAAAATGGCCGACTGCTCTATTATCATATGCTCGACGTACTTTGGGTTATCGAGCAATTCCTTAGGCGCGCCCGAGAGCGCCTTGGTGAACTCGTCTTCCACAAGGCTTGCCATCGACTCGTACTTCTGCATCATATTACTCTCCACGATCGACTTCTCGCTGCGTACCGCCAGTAATCCGAAATACGCGAGCAGCGTCGTAGGGATGATTATGACAAGCGCATATAATACGGCGAAGCCTATCTTCATTTATCTCGCTTCCACGCCGAGCCTTGCCTCCTGTTCGGCATTGAATATCCACTGCCTGACTTCTTCTGAACTCTCGCCCTTCGGCCGCAGCTCGAGGTATCTCCTGTAATGCACAAGCGCCGCGCTCGTCTTGTTCATCCTGTCATCATAAAGGATGGCGAGGTTGTAATGGACCTCCGGGTCGTTCGGATCGATGCTGAGGCATTTGTAATATTCCCGTTCCGCGTCGGCATACATTCCGTTCTTCTCATAGACTACCGCAAGATTAAAATGCATATCGAGCCTCTCCTTATCGGTCTTTATCTTCATCTTCTTCGCCTGCGCGGCGGCGGCCTGTTTATCTTTCTGCGCGTCATCCGCGTTCTTCTTCGCGTTCTTCAGGTCGGACTCGAGCTTATCGAGCTGGACTTTCAGGATCTCCGCCTGCGTGATATCCCCGGCATCGGCCTGCGGCTGCCGTATTATTACCGGTTTTATGTCGCTCTTCTGTCCGGCCGGCGGCTGTACAATACCCTGTTTTGGCTTTCCCGCCGCGTCTTTCAATCTCTGGATCTCGTCCTTCAGGGAAGAGTTCTCCTTCTGCAGCGCCCTTAGCGCGTCCGACTTGTCGGAGGCCGTCAGGGAACCGCCCATGCTCTTCATCCTCTTCTCGACCTCTGAAGCGATCGTCTTATCCATGTCGGCGAGTTTTTTCTGCGCCTTGTCGAGGTCCCTCTGGATCGCGTCCCTGTCTTTCATCGCGGAGGAGAGCTTCTTCGAGGCGTCATCGAGCTTCTTCTTGAGGTCTGCAAGCTCCGCCGGCGTGACGGATATGCCTTTCGCGGCCTCGCCCCTCGCGAGCAAGTCGTTCTGCCTCTGGAGCTCCTTCACCCTCGCGATGAGCACGTCCCTCTCATTCTCCATGGTCGAGCATTTCGTCTCGAGCGCGTCGACCTGCTGCCTCATCATGAGGTTCTTGTTCACCAGGTCGTCTATGTCGTCCGCCCGCGCAGCGTGCGCTGTAAGCATGAAACACAGCAGCAAAAACGCGATACCCTTCCTCATTATCAACACCTCCTTTATGCTATTCCCTGATCCCCTTTGTCGGTTTTTGCGTGTCCCTGTCCATCAGGAACGGCTGGTCGCCGTTCACTATCCTGGGCGTAAGGAATACGACCGTCTCCGTCCTGCGGATGTCGTCGCTTATATTCTTGAACAGCAGGCCGACAAGCGGCAGGTCTCCGAGTATCGGCAGCTTGTTAACGGTCTTCGTCTTGTTATCCTTTATGAGGCCGGCGATTATTATGCTGACGCCGTCCTTTATCGTTACCGTCGTCTCGGCGTTCGCGGACTTGACGACCGGGACCGAGCCCGCCGCCTGCGCCGCGCCGCCGTACCAGGTCGAGATGGAACTGACCTCGGGTTTTATTATCATGCTTATGAAGCCGTCCTCGTTTATGAGCGGCTTGACGTTCAGCGTCACGCCGACGTCGACGAACTCATAGTTCTTCGACGTAGTGGTCGTGCCTCCCGACGCGGTAGTCGTCGTCTCGAGCTGGTAGGGCTGCTTCTCGATGACCTTGATCGTCGCTTCCCTGTTCTCCTCCACCGTAAGGTGCGGGTTCGAGAGTATCTTCGTCTCGCCGACCGTATCAAGCGCCTGCAGCGTGAACGCGAGGTTAGCGGTATCCATCGATGCTATCGCGAGCTGTCCGTAAGTGCCGGTCAGTCCGAGCGGCAGGCTGGCCTGGGGCGTTATGCTGTAAGTCCTCTTCGCCCCGCCGAATTTATGCGTATACTGCGATATGTAATCCCAGTCTATGCCCCACTGGAACATATCGGAGAGCGTGACCTCTACGATCTTCGCCTCTATGAATACCTCCCTGGTCTTCCTGTCGAACGCTTTTATGACCGTCTCGATCTTTTTCATCTGGTGCGGCAGGTCGGTCACGACTATCGTGTTCGTCCTCTTGTCCAGGCGCATCGTGCCTATATCCGCCGTCAGCGACTTGCTGACTTCTTCCTTAATATTGTCGGCAAGCGCGTATTTGAGCTCGAAGACCTTCGTCTCGGTGGGCAACACCCTCGTTATCGTGGGCATCTCGGCCGAATTGATTATCTCCTCCATCTCGCGTATCTTCGCGGGCGTGTCTATCATGACTATAGTCCCGGTCGAGTCGTCATATATGATCTTGCCGATATCGCTCTTCACGCTTCCCATCATCGTCGCGATATTCTTCGCGGAAGCGTACTTCAGCTGGCGTATCACGGTCTTCTTCTGGTCGTAGAACTCTACGCCATAGAGAGCCTTGTAGTCCTTCGCGGGCATTATCTTGATTATGCTGCCCTGGACCTCATATGCGAAATTGTTCAGCGCGAGTATCATCTCCAGCGCGTCGCCTATCGCCACATCGTTTATCAGCAGGCTGACGGGCCCCGTGACCTCCTTGCCCGCCACTATATTCAGGTTCCCTTCTATGGCAAGGAACTTAAGGACATCCACCATATCCATCGCGCGCAGGTCGAGGGAGACCTTTTTGGACATCCCCTCGAACCCGTACTGGTTAAGCGTCTTCCGCGGCTCCTCCTGCCCGTTCTCCGCCGAAAGCGGAAGCGGCCACGTGCATACAGCGATAACGGCAATGAGCGCCGCGACCGCCATGAGTGCGAATCCCGCGTTTCTTCTCATCATATTTCTCCTTTAAGGCAATTCAAACTGTTCGCTCTTGTAACCTATTGTCACCTTCTGCTTGGTTATCTCCCTGATATCAACATCCATCGTCCCTATCAGCTGGCCCTTCTTAAGGAAATATGTCGTCTTGTCCTTCTCGCTGCGCAGCAGCGCCTTCGGGGTCTCGCCCCAGGATATGCCTACGACTTTCAGGTCGCGGGCGGCTTCCTTCAGCTTCTCCTGCGCTTCTTTCGATGTCGGCGCGGCGCCTTTCACCTCATCTTTGGGCGCCGGCTTAAAGATATCCCTTTTCTTCACTTCCGCAAGGTATGAATCCAGCGGGCCGAACCTCTCTATCTCGTTTTTCAGGGCCGCTCCCGTCTTCGGCGCGGACCTTGTTATCTTATCCGCATCGGGCCGCGTGCTGAACAGGTAATATATGAAGAAGGCCGCGACCGCCGCAAGTATGACCGACAATATCCTGTTGACCGACCCCGGCTCTATCTTATTAGCACCGGGGTGAAGTTTCAAAGAGCCGAAGAATTTCTTTATCCCCGATGCATCCAAAGAAGGTTTCTTCGGTTTTGAAACTCCACCGCCGGAGCCGGAATCTTTTCCGTCCCTGATTATATTGAACAGCCTCTCCTCGGGTGAAACCGTATCGGCCATTTTATCCCGCTGCCTGCGAAACGTAGCGGAACGACTGCGCCGCTTTCATTTCGCGTTGTACGAGGTCATGCACGACCTGCCTGTCGACCCGCGGCTTGTTATACATCACTATATATTCGAGCGCATCATGGCAGAGCATCGCGATCTTGCGAGGATATCCCTGCGTGTGGTTATATATGGCCCTAACGGCCGCGTCATCGAAGAGCGGCTGCCTGGATATGAAGCCCGCCATGCGCAGCCGGAAATTTATGAGCTCCCTGACCTCCTCTTCCTCAAGCGGGTTTATGAAATACTTGACCGCTATCCTGTCCCACAGGTTATTTATCCTGCTTATGCGCGGCAGCAGTTCCATCTGCCCCATCATCACCAGCTGGAGGATCTTGTACTCGTTCGTCTCGTAATTGAGCAGCGTGCGCAGGATCTCCATGCACGGTTCGCTGAGCTTCTGCGATTCGTCGATGAGCAGGACGACGGTCTTGCCATCCTGCACGCCCTTCTCGAACAGGAACTTCTCGAATGCCTTCATGTAATCCAATAACGTTGGAGCGCTCCCATTCCCCGAATCTACTTCAATATGGAAGCGCTCCATAAGGTCTGCAAGAAATTGTTTTTCCGATTCATATATCGGGTTCAGGACCATCGCCATCACGAGGCCCGGGTCTTCGGCCAGCAGCTGCGAGAGCTTCCTGCTGAGGGTCGTCTTGCCGGTGCCCACATCCCCGAGCACGAGGCTCAGCCCCCTCCTTAACTCTATCGCTATGCGCAGCCTGTAGAGCGCGGACTTATGCTCCATCGACTGGTAGAAGAACTCAGGGTCGGGGCTTGTCGAGAACGGTTCTTTTTCCAGCCCTAATATCCTGTAGTAGCTCATGCGCCACCCGTCCCGGTGTTGACCTTCACCGCGAGTTCGTCGTTCAGGGTCTTCCTGATAAGCCGCAGCGGGAAACCCGCGCCGGCCAGCTGGATTATCTTTATCAGCCGGCGGTCCACCTCTTCCTCGTCATAGAGCCGGACGTTGGATTTCTTGGTTATCACGTTGATCAAGCCGAAATTAGTGTAGTGGTTGACGGTCTGGTAGGTAATACTGTACTTCTTGATGATCTCCTGCGCGGATATAAGCTTTTGCTTTACGCCCATAATATGGAGCTTCTTTCCCTCACAGAGTTATTGTTCTTACAATAACTACTATACCTATGCTTAATATACTTGGTATTATACTTATCATAATCACAATAACTTGTCAAGAAAAAAAGGGGCCATACACTGGGGGGGGACGTGGGGGGACGGAGCCATCCTCCGGGGGGACACCCTCAAAGCTGCATAACACCTTCTATAATCCCGAGTTGATATTTTTGACATGCTCCTCCATCCTCTCTCTAAGCACATATTCCGAATAAATTCTTCTTCTCTCTTCTTCAGACTGGGACAACTCTAAATACAGTGGGTTTGGAGTCAATATTTCATCCCTATCCCCTTTTACATAGAAACTGAAGCTGGAAAAAGGATACCGCAGCAGGTTGTTCTCTAGCCCTGATTTCAATGGGTTTCTTTCAATATATCTGCCACATTCCAGTAAATATGCCTCCGTTTCGATGATAAGGCCCTTATATCTCCCTTGAAATAGATTTCCGACTGTTCCGCGCAGTCTCTTGTTATGCCGGGCATAACCCTGATTAATCCGCTGCATAAAGCCCGGCAGATCATCCCCGCGTATTATTTTTAATAAAATATGGACATGATTCGGCATAAGACAATAGTGGTAGATATCGCATGGAAATTTTTGTTTATATTCAATTATCAAGTCCCTGTATTTTTCATAATCTTTCCGGGAGTGAAATAATTCACACTTGTTATGTCCCCTGCTCATAATATGATAAAAACCGTTATCAGCCAGATGTCTGGGTTTTCTTGGCACAAAAAACCTCCTTTTTCTCTATATGTAATAGACGAAAAAGGAGGTGATTTTCTTTCAGATTATATTGCGAGGGTGTCCCCCCGGAGGATGGCTCCCTACCTACCCTACTTATATGACTCCTTCGGGGTTATCAGACCCGCGATAGCGGCGGCAGCGAAAGATTTTATCACGTCGCCCGGTATGAAAGGTATGGCTCCCATCCATAATATCTCGGACACTCCCGGCGCGCGGCCCGTCACCGCATGCAGCCATACGCCAAGGTATGCCGAGCCTAACGCGAGTATCACGGCGCTGGAGGCCAGCATCAGCATAAGCATAGGCAGGAACCTCCTCGCCTTCGCGTAATTATCCGTGATATACCCCATCGCGAACGCGACGATGACGAACCCGGAGAGATATCCGGCCGTCGGCCCGAGGAACACTTCAGTCCCGCCCTTGAATCCGGTGAATACCGGCAAGCCCGCGGCACCGAGCGTCAAGTAGATCATCACGCTTATGCCTCCCCAGACATTCCCCAGCAGGACGCCCGCGAAGATAGCGCCGAATGTAGATCCTGTTATCGGCACAGGAGTCCACGGCAGCGGTATCCGCACCTGCGCGAGCAGCGCGATGGCACCGGCCATCGCCAGCGAGAGCGCCAGTTTTTCGGCCGACGCCAGATGGAACCTCCAACTGAATATCCCGTACCTTGCCTTCAGGAACCCTTCGCTCATTGCGATCGTGCGCATTGTCTACCTCCGTTATTATTGTCGTTTACAAGTATACCACAGGGACGGTTCTCAAGCCAATCGGAAAACTGTCCCCTATAATAATTCGCTCGAAACGGTATCGCATAATAGGAACCCCCGCTTCGTCAGCGATATGCCTGTGCGCTTGCCCTTGGACATCCTGAATTTTATAAGTCCCGCATCCCGGAGCTTATGCATGGCGTCCGGCTCGAGTTCCATGAGGTCGCAGCCGGTCATCTCCTTGAACCATCGGAAATTTATGCCCTCGGCGGTCCTTATCTTCACGGCGGCGGTTTCCCTGGCCTTTCGCTCGCCTGCGAGCCTCTCGGAGGATGTCGTCGTGCTCGCGCCGGAGGAGGCCCTCTTGATATATTCGTCCACGTCCGGCAGGGTCTTCTTCCTTATGCCGTCTATGTAGGAGACGGCCGAAGCCCCGAGCCCGATGTACTCCTTGTTGTCCCAGTAATTAAGGTTATGCCTGCAGGCATAACCCTTCCTCGCGAAATTCGAGACCTCGTAATGCCCGAAACCGTGTTCCGGCAGGAAGTCCATCACGTAAGAATACATACGCGCGGCGCTTTCTTCCTCTACCGGTACCGCATTGCCGTCGGCCTTCGCCTTATAGAGAGGCGTCCCCTTTTCATAGGAAAGGCAGTAGCAGGAAAGGTGGGTGACCGGCAGCTTCACCGCCTCCTTGAGTTCCGCGGCGCACTCCGCGAAGGTCTCGCCGGGAGCGCCGAATATCAGGTCGGCATTTATGTTGCCGAACCCTTTCTTCTTTGACGTGAGCACGGCGTTCCTGGCCTTCTTCGCGTCGTGTATCCTGCCCAGCTTAGCGAGCTTTCCGTCCCGGAACGACTGCACGCCTATGCTGATCCTGTTGACACCCTCATCCAGGAACAGGCCTATCTTGTCCGGGGTAAGGCTTTCGGGATTCGCTTCGACCGTGAACTCCGCGCCCTTCCCGGAATATTTCCTGAGGCTGTGCAGCAATTTCTTCAGCAGCGCGGTCCCGAGCACCGTCGGAGTCCCGCCCCCGATGAATATAGTAGAAACCGGCCTCTCGATCTTCCCGACCTGCCCGCATATCACGTCTATGTAGGCCTTTGCCGCAGCGCCGTCGTATTTCACGCTGTAGAAATCGCAATAGGCGCATTTACTCGCGCAGAACGGGATATGGATATATAAGGATACTGCTTGCATTTTCGCCTGCCTGTTATATAATTGTAAACCATATAACACTATGGAGGTTTACAATGCGTATATTCGCTTCCGCGGCTGC
>JBAYMW010000015.1:0-20434 GCA_041663405.1 Candidatus Omnitrophota bacterium
ACGGTCTTCCTGCCGCGCCGCGAGAAGGACCTCGTCGATATCATATTCAGGCAGAGGCAGCTCTCGAAAGGCCCGAAGATAGCGGTCATAGGCGGAGGCACCGGGCTGTCGGTATTGCTGCACGGGCTCAAGGAAGTCACATCGAATATTACCGCCATCGTTACGGTCGCGGATGACGGCGGCAGTTCGGGAAGGCTCAGGACAGAGTTTGATGTCCTCCCGCCCGGCGATATACGCAACTGCCTCGTCGCGCTGGCTGACGCCGAAGGGCTGATGAGGGAACTTTTCCAGTACAGGTTCACGGAAGGCGAAGGGCTTAAGGGGCACAGTTTCGGCAACCTTTTTATAACGGCCCTTTCAAAGATAACCGGCGATTTCGACAAGGCGATAAAGGAATCGAGCAAGGTACTCGCGATACGCGGCAGCGTCGTGCCGTCGACACTTGAGAAGGTGACGCTTGTGGCGAAAAGGGCGGACGGGTCCGAGACCTCGGGCGAGAGCATGATACCGCTGGCCACGTCGCCGTCGGGCGGAAAGGTAAGCCAGATAAAGAATGTCTACCTGAGGCCCGATAACGCCAAGGCGACCCCGGAAGCATTGCTCGCGATAAAAGAGGCGGACGCGATAGTATTGGGGCCGGGAAGTTTATATACGAGCATATTGCCTAACCTGCTGGTCGACGGGGTGGTCGAGGCGATACTGAAGTCGCGGGCGGTAAAGGTGTATATCTGCAATGTGATGACCCAGCACGGTGAGACGGACGGGTTCAAGGCGTCGGACCACCTGGAAGTGCTGATCAGGCATACGCACCACGCGATCGTTGATTACGCGATGATTAATTCGGCGAAGATACCCGAGCGCCTGCAGGAAAAATATAAGTCGGAGATGGCGTATCCGGTCGAGCCGGATATGAAGAAGATACGCGAGATGGGCGTAGGCGTGGTCGAAGGCGACATGATGACGGCCGACGACTATGTCAGGCATAACGCCGAAAAGATCTCGAAGAGGATACTTGACCTGATATATGAAGTGAAGGGCACGGGGGCCTGATGGGGAGGGGAACGATAGATTTTTTGATGGCGATACACTCGCACCAGCCGGAAGGCAATTTCGACTGGGTGTTCGCCGAGGCGTACGAGAAGTCGTACCTGCCTTTCCTGGAATCGGTGTACCGGCGCCCGCGGCTGAAGATGTCGCTGCATTACTCGGGCTGCCTCCTTGACTGGATAGCGGATAAGCACCCGGAATTCATCGCGATGCTGAAGGAGATGGTCGGCCGGGGCCAGGTAGAGATGCTGGGCGGCGGGTATTACGAGCCGATACTGACGCTTATACCGGAGAGGGACATCCTCGGCCAGGTAAAGCTGATGAACGAGAAGCTCAAGGAATTTACCGGGAAACCGGCGGCGGGCGTATGGCTTACAGAGAGGGTATGGGAGCCGACGCTGATAAAGCCGCTCGCGAAAGCGGGTATCAAGTACGTGATAGTTGATGACTGGCATTTTTCGTACGTCGGGCAGAAGCCGGACGATACGACAGGATATTACGTGACCGAGGATGACGGCGCGAAACTGTTCATATTCCCCGGTTCGGAGAAGCTCAGGTACCTGATGCCTTTCAAGCTCCCGCACGAGACCGTGGATTACATGAGGGAGCAGAAGGACAAAGGGGCGCCGGCGAAGGTATTCGCCGATGACGGCGAGAAGTTCGGCGTATGGCCCGGGACGCATAAATGGGTCTATGAGGAGAAGTGGCTCGAGAATTTCCTCAACGCGGTTGAAAGCGAATCCTCGTGGCTTAAGACCACGATGTTCTCTGATTATATAAAAGAGAACGGCCCGACCGGAAGGATATACCTTACGTGCGCGAGCTACCGCGAGATGATGGAATGGAGCGGCGGGTACTTCAAGAATTTCCTCGTGAAATACCCGGAAGCGAACAGCATGCAGAAGAAGATGCAGTTCGTGAGCGGGCTTGTCGCGGCGTCGAAGGCCGCCGCGGCACGCAAGGCGCTGGAATATATCTACAAGAGCCAGTGCAATTGCGCGTACTGGCACGGCGTCTTCGGCGGGTTGTACCTGAACCACCTGCGCTCGGCGGTCTACTCGAACATTATCAAGGCGCAGAAGGAGCTCGACAAGGCCGCGCATAAGACGGCGGACTGGGTCGAGACGGTCGAGACGGATCTCGATTGCGATTCGTATAATGAAGTGTTGGTATCCAACTCGAAGATCGAGCTGGATATCTCCCCGCATAACGGCGGGTCGATCTTTGAACTGGATTTCAAGCCTCTCGCGCTTAACATGACGAATACATTGACGAGGCGCAAGGAGCCGTACCATGAGAAGGCGCTGCAGAAGGCCAAGCAGGCCGGGCCTGCGGGCAACGAGGACGGCAAGGGCGAGGGGATAGACTCGATACACGATGTCTCAAGGGCGAAGGACGCGGAACTTGTCGCGGACCTGAGCTATGACTGGTACAGGAGGGCGTCGCTTATCGACCACTTCCTGAAGGAAGGCACGACCGTAAAGGATTTCGCGGCCTCCAGGTACGGCGAGTCAGGCGATTTCGTGGACGGCGAATATAAATACAGCGTCAGGAAGGCGAAGTCCGGCGCAACCGCTGTCGAGATGTCGCGCGACGGCAGCTATTACGGCGCGGACGGCGCATCTTCGCCGGTCAGGATAGTCAAGACGATAAGCGTCAGGCCGAACAAAGCGGCCTTCGATGTCGAATATACGGTGACGAACACCGGGAATAAAGAGCTTGCTCCGAGGTTCGGGATAGAGTTCAGTTATTCGCTGAAGGACCCGCACCTGAACAGGGCCGGAGAGGCAAACGGCGTTAAGAACATATGCGTGAACGACCAGTGGTACGGCGTCAAGGTGGACCTTGAGTTTTCGGAAGAGGCGTCGTTCTGGTATTTCCCGATAGAGACGGTGTCGGACTCGGAACAGGGGCTCGAGAGGACATACCAGGAAGTAGTGCTGTTATTCCACTGGGGATTGAAACTGGCCCCGGGCGGAAGCTGGAAGATAAAGTTTACCAAAAATATTAAAATAGAGGAATAAAATGATAGCGGAAAAGAAGATCACCATAAGGAACAAGTCAGGGCTCCACGCGAGGCCTGCCGCTGTCTTTGTGCAGGTCGCGAACAAATATGATTCCGATGTCATCGTCAAGAAGGGCAAGCTCGAAGTCAACGGCAAGTCCATCATGGGCATACTTATGCTTGCCGCCGGAAAGAACAGCCAGGTCACGCTGAAGATCGACGGGGAAGATGCTGAGCAGGCGATGGCGGAACTTGAGCAGGTATTGTCGGGCGACCTGGACGCGCCCGAGGCAAATAAAGCGAGGTAATTAATGTTACTTAAGGGTATCGCGGCATCGCCCGGTATCGCGATAGGCAAGGTCTTCATATTAGACAGCGAGACCTATACCATTATAAGGCGCGAGATAAGCGAGAAGGACCTTCCGAAGGAGATCGCGCGCTTTGAGGATGCCCTTATCCAGACGAGGCAGGAGATACTCGGGATACAGGAAAGGATCTCCGACCAGCTCGGAATAAAGCACGCCGAGATATTCAACGCCCACCTGCTTGTCCTCGAAGACCGCACCCTGATAGAGGAAGTCATATCCCGGCTGAAGAAGGACCTCGTATGCGTCGAATACATATTCGACGACGTACTGAGGAGATATATGACGGCGTTCCAGAATGTCGAGGACGAATACCTCAAGGAACGCGTCGCGGACATTCGCGATATAGGCAAGAGGGTGCTGAACCACCTGCTGGGCAAGAAGCGCGAGACGCTCGCCGATATAAAGGAAAAGGTCATCCTTGTCGCTTATGACCTTTCGCCGTCGGATACCGCCTCGCTGCACAAGAAGAACGTCATCGCTTTCGCGACCGATATAGGCGGCAAGACGTCGCATACCGCTATCATGGCGAAGGCGCTCGAGATACCCGCCGTAGTAGGCCTGAAGTCGGTCACGAAGAACGTCAAGAGCGGCGATACGCTTGTCGTGGACGGTTCGAACGGCCTGGTCATAATCAATCCCGACCAGGAAACCCTTTCGAAATACGAGCAGGAGAAGACGAAGTTCGCGGAAGTGGATGCATCGCTGGTCCAGTTGCGCGACCTGCCTTGCGTCACTCCTGACGGCCGCAGCATACAGCTGGCGGCGAATATAGAGATACCGGACGAGGTCGCATCCGTTAAGTCGCACGGCGCGAGCGGCATCGGCCTGTACAGGACGGAATTTTTCTACCTCGACCGGGCGGATTTCCCGACCGAGGAGGAGCAGTACCAGTCATACAAGAGCGTCGCCGAACAGATGTCTCCGAACCCGGTAATAGTCAGGACGCTGGACCTCGGCGGAGACAAGTTCATGTCGCAGATGAAGATCGCGAAAGAGATGAACCCGTTCATGGGATGGAGGGCGATCAGGTTCTGCCTAGCGCGCCCGGACATATTCAAGATCCAGCTGAGGGCCATAATGAGGGCGTCCGCGCACGGGAAGCTTAAGATAATGTACCCGATGATATCGGGCATCGAGGAGGTCCGTGAGGCGAACAAACTGCTCGCCGAGATAAAGGACGAGCTGAGGCGCGGCGGCGTCCCGTTCGACGAGAACGTGGAAGTCGGCGTCATGATAGAGGTGCCGTCCGCCGCTTTGACGGCGGATATCCTCGCGAAGGAGATAAGTTTCTTCTCGATAGGGACGAACGACCTCATACAGTATTCGCTCGCGGTCGACAGGGTCAATGAGAAGATCGCGTACCTTTACGAGCCGGCGCACCCCGCGGTGCTCAGGCTCATCAAGAACGTCATTGATACCGGGCACAAGTCAAATATATGGGTAGGGATGTGCGGCGAGATGGCGGGCGAGCCTGCGTTCACCCTGCTGCTTCTCGGGCTGGGCCTGGACGAGTTCTCGACAAGCCCCGTCAACATACCGAGGATCAAACAGATAATAAGGTCGGTGGATTACGCGACCGCGCAGAAGATCGCCGATGAGGCCATGGCCTTGTCGACGGGCGCCGAGATCGAGGAATTCGCTAACATGAAGCTAAGGCAGCTCATGCCTGGCATGGTATAGAAAGGGGCGGAGATGGCATCGCTGGATGATATCAAGCAAATAAAGAGCATAGATAAGTCGAACATGTACGACCTCATAGTGAATTTCCCGGAACAATGCGCGCAGGCGTACGGCATCGGGTGCGATTTCCAGGTGCCGCAGTCGTATGTGGGCGCGGGATACAAGAACATAGTCTTTTCGGGGCTCGGCGGGTCCGCGATAGGGGCAGACCTGCTGCGTTCATACCTGACCGATGACATTAAGATACCGGTATTCGTGAACAGGGATTACACCCTGCCTAAGTTCGTCGGAAGGGATACGCTCTTCCTCGCGTGCAGCTACTCGGGCGATACCGAAGAGACCCTTTCCGCGTACGCGGAAGCGAAGGAGAAGGGCGCGAAGATAATAGTCATATCGTCCGGAGGAAAGATCGAAGTGCTCGCCAAGGAAGACAAGATCCCCGTCATATACATTCCGAAGGGATATCCCCCGAGGACGGCGCTCGGTTACGCGTTCTTCACGTGGCTCGACGTATTGCATAAATTAGGTTTCATAAGCGACAGGTCCCGCGACGTCCAGGAGGCGATAGCCGGCATGAAGGAACTCAGGGATGGGTTTATAGGACCGGATATAGAGACGCCAAAGAACGAGGCGAAGAAGATAGCGCAGTCCCTCAGCGGGAAGTACGTTTTTATATATTCGGCGAACAAACACCTGGATTCGATAGCCCTCAGGTGGAGGGGCCAGCTGGCGGAGAACGCGAAGACGCTTTCGTCCACGCACGTCTTCCCGGAGCTCAACCATAATGAGCTCGTGGGATGGGAAGGGCCGAAGGCGCTTTTGAAGGATTTCACGGTGGTGATACTCAGGGACGAGAGCGAGCATCCGCGCATCGCGAAGAGGATAGAGATAACGAAGACGATAATCGAACAGGGATCGAAGGTGGCCGAGATAAAGTCGAAGGGCAAGCCCGGTGCCCGCCTGCTTTCGCGCATGTTCAGCCTCGTATATACCGGCGATTTCGTGAGCTACTACCTCGCCGTCCTAAACGGCATCGATCCGACGCCGGTGGACAGGATAACGTTCCTTAAAAGGGAGTTGAGCAAGATAAGATGAAAGCCCTGATACTTGCCGCGGGATACGCGACGAGGCTCTATCCTTTGACCAAGGACAGGCCGAAGCCCCTGCTACTTGTCGGCAAGAGGACGATTGTCGATTACCTGATACAGAAGCTGGACCAGGTCCCGGAGATAGATACGATATATATCGTGACCAACGATAAGTTCTACGGCATCTTCAATGAATGGCGGAAGACCTGCAAGTCCAAAAAGAAGATATTCATAGATAACGACGGGAGCACCACGAACGACGACAGGCTCGGCGCTATAGGCGATATAAGGCTCGTGCTCGATAAACAGAAGGTGTACGACGACATCATAGTGCTTGCAGGCGACAACATGTTCGACTGGAGCATGAAGGAGTTCGCGGAATTCGCGAAACAGAAGCCCGAGGCGTTCGCGCTGGGAGCGTTCGACCTGAATGACAAGGCGAAGGCGGCAAATACCTACGGTGTCGTGGAAGTCGGCCCCGGCGGCGAACTTATTAATTTTCTCGAGAAACCGAAGGATCCGCCGACGTCGTTCATAGCGACGGGCATTTATTATTTTCCGCAGGATAAGCTCAACCTTATAGCGCAGTTCCTGAAGTTGGGCGACGAGAAGGACGCGCCGGGGCATTTCATTCAGTGGATCAGGAAAGAACATCAGGTAAGGTGTTACGTGTTTAAGGGAGTATGGTTCGACATCGGGGACCTTGAATCTTACCGCAAAGCAAACCTGGCATTCCAGGAAAAATAGGAGAAGAGATGGAGAAAAAAGATTATTTATTCACGTCCGAGTCGGTCACGGAAGGCCATCCGGACAAGGTATGCGACCAGATATCCGACGGCGTGCTCGATGCCGTACTGAAGGACGACCCTATGGGCAGGGTCGCCTGCGAGACGTATGTCACGATGGGGCTCATTATCGTCGGAGGCGAAATAACGACGAAGCCGACCACGTTCATACGCGTGCACGACATCTGCCGCGAGGTCCTGGCGGATATCGGCTATTCGCACCAGAAATACGGCTTCGATTACCATACATGCGCAATACTGAACGCGATACACAAGCAGTCTCCCGATATCGCGCAGGGCGTGGACAGGGGCGGCGCCGGCGACCAGGGCATGATGTTCGGATATGCCTGCCGCGAAACTAAAGAACTGATGCCGCTTCCGATCATGCTCGCGCATAAGCTCTCGCTGAGGCTCGCGGAAGTCAGGAAGAAGGGGATATTGGACTATCTCGGCCCGGACGGGAAGTCGCAGGTCACGGTCGAATATGTCAACGGGAAACCTAAAAAAGTCACGAACGTCGTGATCGCTTCCCAGCATACCGATAAGGCGGTCGTGAGGGGCAAGTTCTCGGACAAGGCCCGCAAGGACATTGTGCAGAAGGTGATCAAGCCGGTCGTCGGAAATTACCTGACGAAAGATACGGAGTTCTTCATAAACCAGACCGGGCTCTTCCTGATCGGCGGACCGCAGTCCGATACGGGAATGACCGGGCGCAAGATAATCGTGGATACGTACGGCGGGTCGACCCCGCACGGCGGCGGCGCGTTCTCGGGCAAGGACCCGACGAAGGTTGACCGCTCGGCCGCTTACATGATGAGGTATGTCGCGAAGAACATCGTTGCTGCCGGCCTGGCCGAGAAGTGCCAGCTGCAGATAGCGTATGTCATCGGAAGGGCCGAGCCGGTCTCTGTTAATGTCGAGACGTTCGGCACCGGCAGGATCCCGAATGATCGCCTGGTGAAACTCGTCAGGCAGAACTTCGACCTTACGCCGAAGGGCATAATAGAGAAACTCGACCTGAGGGAACCCTTCTACAGGAAGACCGCGGCCTATGGGCATTTCGGCCGCGAGAATATGGGCTTCTCCTGGGAAAAGACCGACAAGGCCGCGATACTCGCGAGGAAAGCATGAAATATCATATAAAGAACACGGGACTGAGCAAGAAGGGCAAGCTGCGTATTGAGTGGGCGGACGAGAATATGCCCGTCCTCCAGTTAATACGCAAGAGGTTCCTGAAAGAGAGGCCGCTGTCGGGCATCAGGATAGCCTGCTGCCTGCACGTGACTACCGAGACGGCCGGCTTGGTCAGGACGCTTAAGGCCGGCGGCGCGGATTGCGTCGTGTGCGCATCGAACCCGCTCTCGACGCAGGATGACGTCGCGGCATCGCTGGTGAAGGATTACAAGATACCGGTCTTTGCGATCAAGGGAGAGGACGATAAGACATATTACAAGCATATCAATGCCGCCCTCGACCACAGGCCGAATATCACGATGGATGACGGCGCTGACCTCGTCTCGACGATACACCAGAAGAGGCGCGGGCTCGTCGACTATATACTCGCCGGGACCGAAGAGACCACGACCGGCGTCATAAGGCTGAAGAGCCTTGAGAGCAAGGGCCTGCTCATGTTCCCGGTCATCGCAGTAAACGACGCGCTGACGAAACATATGTTCGATAACAGGTACGGGACCGGGCAGTCGACGATCGACGGGATAATAAGGGCGACGAACGAGCTGCTGGCCGGCACGAATTTTGTCGTGGCGGGCTACGGCTGGTGCGGCAAGGGCGCGGCGTCGCGCGCGAAGGGCTTGGGAGCGAACGTTATCGTCACCGAGGTCGACCCGCTAAGGGCGATAGAGGCGGTCATGGATGGTTTCAGGGTAATGCCTATGAAGGAAGCGGCGAAGATAGGCGACGTATTCGTTACCGTGACCGGCGATTGTAATGTCCTGAGCGGCGAGCATTTCAAGGCGATGAAGGACGGCGCGATAATAAGCAACTCGGGGCATTTTAACGTCGAGATCGACATCACGGCGCTCGAGCGCTTGAGCAGGAAGAAGAGGAAGATAAGGGAGTTCGTGGATGAATACACGATGAAGGACGGCCGCAGGATAAACCTGTTGGGCGAGGGGCGCCTGATCAACCTTGCCGCGGCGGAAGGTCATCCCGCGCAGGTCATGGATATGTCCTTTGCGAACCAGGCATTGTCGGCAGAATTCGTCGTGAAGAATTCAAAACGCCTCCAAAATAAGGTCTACTCGGTGCCGAAGGATATCGACGAGAAGATAGCTAAGCTGAAGCTCGAGTCGATGAAGATAAAGATAGATATTCTCACGAAGGAGCAGAGGGAGTACCTCTCCTCGTGGGAAATGGGCACATAAAAGAAAGGGAGAAAGAAAATGGCGTTCATATCTTCGAAGCCGCTCTTCCAGAAGGCATATAAGGAAGGATACGCGGTAGGCGCATTTAACATCAACGACATGGAGATACTCCAGGGCATAACCGAGGCAATAGCCGAGGAGAAGGCCCCGGTGATCCTGCAGGTATCGGCCGGCGCGCGCAAGTATGCCCGCCACCAGTACCTGATACACCTGGTCCAGGCCGCGATGGAATGCACCGGCATAGACTGCGTGCTCCATCTCGACCACGGAGAGGATTTTGAGGTCTGCAAGGCCTGCGTGGACGGCGGTTTCTCCTCCGTCATGATAGACGGTTCGAAATACCCGTTCGCGGAGAATATTGCGCTTACGAAGAAGGTTGCCGATTACGCCCACGCAAAGGGCATACCGGTAGAGGCCGAACTCGGTAAACTTGCGGGTGTTGAAGACAGCATATCGGTCGCGGCGAAAGACGCGATTTACACGGATCCCGACCAGGCGGTCGAGTTCGTGAAGAAGACCGGATGCGATTCGCTCGCGGTTGCTATCGGTACGAGCCACGGCGCCTACAAGTTCAAGGGAGAACCCAACCTGGATTTCGAGAGGCTGGAGAAGATCAAGAGCCTGCTTCCCGGGTTCCCGCTCGTGCTGCACGGAGCGTCATCCGCGCCGGCCGACCTCGTTAAGAAATGCAACGATTACGGCGGGCAGATACCCGGAGCGAGGGGCGTCCCCGAGGAGATGATTGCCAGGGCGACCAAGATGGGCGTCTGCAAGGTCAATATTGATACCGATCTTCGCCTCGCTATGACGGGCGCTATCAGGAAGGTGTTTGTAGAGACGCCGGGCGAGTTCGACCCGAGAAAATATCTCGGGCCCGCCCGCGACGCGATAAAGGAAGTCGTGAAGAGGAAGATCAAGTTCCTCGGCTGCGGCGGAAAAGCCTAGGGGACGTGTCACTTTGGGACACTCCGCGATAAATAGTTAAAAGAAAATCCCTCTTTTTTACGTCTATATTGAGTAAAAGGAGGGATTTTCTATGCCCAGGATAAAGCGCAGGGTAGTAGATGGCGGAACTTACCACATATTAAACAGGGGACATAATAAGGATAAGATATTTGAAAGAGCAACTGATTTTTACAGATTTAAGGAGATAATCGAAAGGTATAAGAAGAAATACGAATTTGACCTTTATCATTACTGCATCATGCCTAACCATTTTCATTTATTGATGAAAATATCTAAAGCAGAAGAACTGCCTTTACTGATGAAAGGTATCTGCCAGAGCTATGCCAATTACTATAGGAAAACATACGGACATACAGGTTACCTGTTCCAAAACAGATACAAAAGCATATTAATCGATGATGATTCGTACCTTTTGGAGTGCGCCAGATATATAGAAAGAAATCCCGTAAGAGCAAATATCGTTGAAAGAGTGTCTGAATACCCTTGGTCAAGCTACGGTCACTATGCTAAAGGGCACGGGGACAATCTGGTCTCAATAGATCCTCTGTTTGAAATAATGGCTAAAACTGACGAAGAAAGAAAAAGCGTTTATATTGAATACATTTCAAAATCTAGGCCCTACGAGGGAATCGTAGACGAGAAGATGGAGTCGTTTAAATAGTGGAGTGTCCCAAAGTGACACGTCCCCTAAGACCTGATCTCAGCGAGAAGGTAGATACCAAGGGCCGCGAATACAAAGTTCGCGGCCCATGCTGCAATTATCGGGGGCACAAACCCGCCTTTTCCGAGCGCAAGGGAAGTCGCGTTGGCGCCGTAAAAGACGAGCGCTATCACGATAGAAAGCCCCATACTCGCCATGGCCTTCGACCTTGTCCTCTTGAGGGCGAACGGGATCCCGATGAGCATTATGACGACGCTCGTGAACGGGAGCGCCAGCTTGTAATGCAGGTCTACGAGCAGTTTCCTGGCGGTGGACTTGCTTTCCAGCGCGAGCAGGTGGATGTAATCCCTCAGCTGCGCGTAGTTCATGAAGTCGGGCTGGGTCTGCTTCTTTAAAAGGCTTTCAGGCGTCTCGTTGAAATCTATTATCTTCGGCGTCCGGAATATCGCGGGTTTGCCGAGGACATTACCCTCGCGGTCGAACCTGAATGAGTCCGCTCCGTGGAATTTCCAGCTCTTACCGGTCCATTCCATGCTCTCCGCCGTGATCTTCCTCTTGAGGATCTGGTTCTTATCGTGCACCAGCATTACGACGTCCTTGAGTGTCTTTGCCTTCAGGTCGAACTCCCTGGCGTAAAAAAGCTTGCCGTCCCGCCCGAATACGGTTATATTCTCCAGCTTGTCGCCTTTTTCCTTCTGGTCCCTGTCGAAGCGCAGTTCCTTTATGGTATTCGATATTACCGCCGATTCGGGAACGACCTTGTCGTTCACCAAAAAGACCGCGAGGCTTATCGCGAAGCCCAGCAGGATAACGGGGGTTATTATGCGCAGCGTATCGACGCCGCTTGCCCTCAGCGCGATGATCTCGTTGTGGCGGTTAAGGTTAGAGAAGAGGAAGACGCTCGCGAGCAGCACAGCGAACGGGGTGGTCTGCACGAATATGAAAGGCAGGGAAGCCAGGTAGTATGTCCTGATGATGCCGAAAGGTATGTTCTGCTTAACGAGCGCGTCGAGGTGCCCGAGCAGGTCGCCTACGACATAAAGCAAAAGGAACACGAAGAGGCAGTAAAGGAACGGCCAGACAAAACCCCTCGTGATATACCTGTCTATTATCTTCATTGTTCCGCTATCCAGAATATCATAACAGGCCCTATAACCCCGAATACGATGTTAGGGAGCCACATGCCCAGCGCGGGGAATAGGAGGCCCTTTATCGCCAGCGCTTCCCCGCCAAGCTGCAGCAGGTAGAAGGCCGCTATGACGAAGACGCTCAGGACGAACCCTATGGATTTCTCGCCGCGGCGGGCCATGAGCGCAAGCGGGATCCCGATCAGTATGAAGATCAGCGACGAGAAAGAATAGGATATCTTCTTGTGCACCTCGATGAGCAGCGGCGTGGCGTTAACGCCCTCCGCCTTAAGCGTCTTTATCTCGCTGTTCAGCTCATCGATGGACATGTCCGATTTCTTCTTCTCGAACTTCAGGTCCCGGCCTTCCTTCAGGTCCAGCATCATTATGTAGGTCTTGAAGTTGAGCTTATAGAAATTGTTAGGGTCCTTCGGGTTCGGCTCATCAACGGTGCCGTTTATCAGTTTCAGCTTTATGGCGTCCCTGTCCTTAATATAGTTTATCTCGCCTTTTTGCGCGATTATAGTCCGGGTAGGGCGGCCTTCCTGCGGCTGGTATATCCTGATATTCGTAAGCTTGTTCTTGTCGATCCCGTATATGAAAACGATATAACCCTTAAAGGCCTTTATGAACGTGCCTGCCTCCAGGTAGGCGGCAGGGTTCTTCGCGCCTATCTGCGCGACGAGCTTCCTCGTCTCGAACCTGAGCCTCGGGAGTATCCAGTCGTTCAACTCGTACGATATGAGGCTGATGACCAGGCCGACCATTATCAGCGGCATGACCAGCTTATAGATGCTGATGCCGCTCGCGCGCATTGCGATTATCTCGTTATCAGACGAGAGCCTGCCGAATGTCAGCAGCGTGGCGGTCAGTACCGAAATGGGGACCGTAAAGGTGAAAAGCCACGGGAGCATATAGCAGAAGAGCTTGCATACCGAGAGGAAATCGACGCCCTTGTTCACGACAAGGTCTGCGAGTTTTATCATATTGCCGGCCATGAACGCGAACGTCGTTATGACGAACGCGAAGATGAAAGGCCCGGCAAGCTCCATCAGTATATAACGCCTGATTATCCTCATTTCAGTTTCCCCGCGCGAGGGTGAACGCGAATACTTTTTTCGCGCCCGCGGATTTTAAGGTCTTCGCGCACTCATGGAGGGTGGCGCCCGTGGTCATTACGTCGTCGACAAGCATCACGGTCTTATCCGCGAAGGCCGCGTCCTGCCTGACAAGGAAAGCCCCCTTGATGTTGCGAAGGCGCTGTTCCCTGGAAAGGCCGGCCTGCTGGGGCGTGTACCTGACCCTCTTGATCCATTTGCTCTCGAGCTTCTTGTTGAAGCGTTTGGCGAGATGCCCGGCGATCAGCTCGGACTGGTTGAATTGCCTCTCGCGGAGCTTCACCGGATGGAGGGGGACCGGGACGAGCATATCGATATCGTTGAAGTTCATATTCTTTTCGGCGTATTCCGACATGAGCCCGCCCAATATCTTCGAGAGGTCCTGTTTGCCGTTGTATTTCATCAGGCAGATGCACCTCTTGACGATGTCGTCGTACCCGGCTACATGGTATGCGGCGTCGAAGGCGAGGCCATTCTCGGTAAAACTCCAGTGGGGGGTGTCCGCGTATCTCATTATCCTGTCGTTGCAGGGGCCGCATAACCGCGCGGCCTTGGCCTCGCGTATCCTGTTGCTGCAGATAAGGCAATCCTGCGGATACAAGAGGTTAAGGAGCGTAAGGTAGAAATTTCCGGTCGATGTAAAAATCGTCCTTAACATTTGCTATAAAATAGCATAATATCGACGAGGTGTCAATTGACTTCCGCCACGCATGGGCATATAATGTACCCCATGAAGACCGCCATCTCGTTCATTCTCGCATTGTCTATAGCTTCATTTACGTCGGCGCGCCTGCCTGCGGATGAAGAAGTGAACCCGCAGGAAGCGTTCATAAACATGATCCAGAAAGACACGTTCAAGTATTTCTGGGAAGAAGCCGACCCCGACACGGGGCTCGTGGCGGATAACTCCACCGGCGGCGCCCCGTGCAGTATCGCGGCGACCGGGTTCGGGCTCACGGCGATATGCATAGGCCACAGCAGGGGCTGGATAACTTACGATGAGGCCTACGACAGGGTCTTCAAGACGCTGAAGACTTTCAAGAACACGCTGGAGAGCGAGCACGGTTTCTACTACCATTTTGTCGACATGAAGACCGGCAAGAGGGCGTGGGATTCCGAGCTCTCGTCCATAGATTCCGCGCTCTTCTTTGCAGGCGCGCTTTTCGCGGGGCAGTATTTCAAAGGCACCGAACTGGAGCGGCTCGCAAACTCCCTCTATTACGAAGCGGACTGGCATTGGATGACCAACGGGACCAGCCTGATATGCATGGGATGGAGCCCTGAGAAAGGTTTCCTCGGGTCATATTGGGACTGGTACAACGAGGGGGTCATCGCTTATGTCCTCGCGATAGGTTCGCCGACATACCCTATATCCCCCGACTGCTGGAAGGCGTGGAGGAAGCCGGTCGGGGAATACGGCGGTTATAAGGTCGTATATTCGTTCTTCGGCAGTTTGTTCACTTACCAGTTCGCGCACGCGTGGGTCGATTTCAGGAATATTGACGACAACGGAATAAACTACTGGGATAATTCGGTCAATGCCGTCCTGGCCAACAGGCAGTTCTGTATAGACAACGCGAGATCCCACAAGGGATACGGCGAGGACGGATGGGGCCTGACCGCGGGCGAAGGGCCGCTGGGCTATAAGGGATACGGAGCGAAGCCCGCCGATAGGACGGTCGAGGACGGGACGATAAACCCGTATGGGATGGTCGCATCGATGCCGCTCGTTCCCGGACAGTCGATCAAGTCGGTAAAGAAGACCTACGACAGGTACGGGAAGAGTGTATACGGGAAGTACGGTTTCAAGGCGGGATACAACCTCGATAAGAGATGGTGGTGCGACAGCTATACGGGAATAGACCAGGGGATCACGGTGCTGATGATAGAGAACTACAGGACCGGCATGGTCTGGGATTATTTCATGCGCAACCAGTGCGTTAAGGACTGGATCGAATTATGCGGATTTAAGGTTAAAGCCCCTTGAACGGATGCGGATATTATGCGATAATACGCTCGGAGGAAATAGATGACGAGGATAGAAGATAAATTATTCGTGAACAGGTTCAAGTTGGGGCCTGAGCCCCACATAAAGGTCAAGGACAAGGACCTTTGCCTGAAGTGCCGGAATAAACAATGCTCCATAGGATGCCCGTCGGACTGCTGGAAGATAAACGACAAAGGAATCGCCGAGGTCAACGTTGACGGGTGCCTTGAATGCGGTACATGCCGTGTGATCTGCGATGAATTCCAGAACGTTGACTGGAACTACCCCCAGGGCGGATTCGGAATTCTCTACCGGCACGGTTAATAACCGTCCCACCCCAAATCAGGAGATATGTTATGCCCAGGAAAGACGTAAAGATATTGGAATCGGCAGTTAAGATGGAACTCGACGGCCGCAAGTTCTACCTGCAGGCCGCGAAGACGGCAAAGAACGCCATCGCGAAGAAACTTCTCGTGTCGTTGGCCGACCAGGAATTGACGCACATTGAGCGCATCAAGGAGATAAGCGAAGGCCTTAAGAATGAGCAGGACTGGGACGATTTCCAGGGAGTGATAAACAGGCAGGCGAAGAAGAAGCTCGCGCTCGTGTTCAAGAAGCTTTCCACCGCGGAAGTAAGGAAGCTTAAGGCCGACCCCTCCAACATCAAGGCGATAGATATTGCGATGAAGAAGGAGACGAAAAGCTACGATTATTACGACAAACAGTCGAAGGAAACCGGAATAAGGATAGCGAAGGTGTTCTATAACAGCCTTAAGAAGGAAGAGGAGCACCACTATGAACTCCTCGAAGAAGCGCTGACCCTGCTTTCGGACTCCGTCTCATGGTTCGTGAAGACGGAAGGAAGGGTGATGGAAGGGTGACGGGAGGAGATTAACGGATGGACGCGGTCGAGCTAAAAAAAGGCATCTACTGGGTAGGCGCCGTCGACTGGAACGTAAGGACATTCCACGGGCATACTTATTCGACCGCCCGCGGCACGACCTACAACTCCTACCTGATAAACGACGATAAGGTAACGCTGATAGACGGCGTTTACGCGCCGTTCACCGGAGAACTCATTAAGAAGATACGCGATGTCGCGCCTCCGGAAAAGATAGAGAATATAATCGTAAACCATATAGAGCCGGACCATTCCGGCGCCCTCCCCGAACTCCTCAAGCTCTGCCCGGACGCAAAGCTCTACGGCACGGCAAAATGTAAGGAAGGCCTCCAGAAACAGTATTACGGCAACTGGGACATCAGGGTCGTGAAGACCGGCGACAAACTCAATATCGGCAAGAGGACGCTCAGTTTCATCGAGGCGCCTATGATACACTGGCCCGACAGCATGTTCACCTATTGCGCGGAAGAGGAGATCCTGTTCCCTAACGACGCTTTCGGCCAGCATTACGCGTCATCGGAAAGGTTCGATGACGAGACGGACCGGTGCGTGCTGATGGAAGAGGCGTCAAAATATTACGCGAACATCCTGTGGCCGCTTGGCGGCATCATAGCCAGGAAGATCGAAGAGATACAGAAGACGGGGCTTCCGATCAAGATGATCGCGCCGAGCCACGGGATAATATGGCGCGGGGATCCCATGAAGATCGTGAACGCTTATGCCTCATGGACGAAGAACGAGACGAAACGTAAAGCGGCCGTTGTTTACGAGACGATGTGGGGCTCTACCGCGAAAATGGCGGGGGCAATAGCGGACGGCCTCACGGAAGCGGGGGTCGACGTGAAATTATTCGACATTGCACTTTCCGACAGGACCGAGGTTGCGAACCAGATGCTCGACGCTAAGGCGTTCGTGATTGGTTCGTCCACCCACGACAACGGCATGCTTCCGTCGATCGCTTCATTCCTTGGGCTGCTCAAGGGTTTCAAACCGAAGGGCAGGATAACCGCGGCATTCGGGTCCTACGGATGGGCCGGAGGCGCGGTAGCGGAGATCGAAGGGATGTTGAAAGAGGGCGGCATGGAGATCGCATTGCCGTCGGTATCGGCCAGGTTTGTGCCCGACGCCTCAGAGCTGGAGCGCTGCCGGGCCCTTGGGGCGGAACTCGCAAAAAAGATCGCCTGAACAGGGAGAAGAGAATGAGCAAATATCGCTGTACGGTCTGCGGATATATCTATGACCCGGCAGCCGGCGACGCGACGCAGAATGTAGCGCCGGGCACGCCTTTCGAGAAATTGCCTGACGGGTGGGTCTGCCCGGATTGCGGAGTAGGCAAAGAGATGTTCGAGAAGGTATAATATCCTGCCTATGAAGATAGCTATCGTAGGCAACGGAATAGCGGGGGTGACTGCCGCTAAATCCATATCGGAGAACCTGCCCGGAGCCGCGATAACCATCTTCACCGACGAAGAGTATAATTATTACCCGAGGCCGCTGCTCGACAGGCTGCTTTCGGAATCGACGGACCTTAACGGCATGTTCCCCTATAACGATGAATGGTACAGGAAGAAAGGGATAAAGGTCTCCCTCGGCGACAGCGTAACGGATATAGATACGGCATCAAAGAAGATAAAGGCGTCAAAGTCCGGGACCTGCGATTACGACAGGGTCCTGCTGGCAACCGGCGCGTCGCCCTTCATCCCGCCATTGGAGGGGGTGCCGGCCGGAAAAGTTTTCGCTTACAGGAACATCGCGGATGTGCTGCGGATCCGCTCGTTCGCGAGGGACAAGAAGAAGGCGGCCGTCATAGGCGGCGGACTTCTCGGCCTTGAGACCGCGAAGGCCCTGACTGACCGCGGCATGAAAGTCACCGTAATAGAACACAATACGCGGCTTTTGCCGAGGCAGCTCGATGAGGAGGGCGCGGCGCTGATAAAGTCCCGCATCGAGAAGATGAAGATAGGAGTGCTGCTGGGGGCCTGCCATGAGGGGGTAGACGCGGACCTGTTCGTGGTATCCGCCGGCGTCCGTCCGAATACGGGGCTCGCGAAGGCCTGCGGCATCGGCGTGCAAAAAGGGATATTGGTGGACGGAAACCTCCGCACGGACCGCCCGGATGTTTTCGCCGCGGGCGATTGCGCGGAATTCAACGGCACGGTCTACGGGATAATACCGGCCGCGCTCGAACAGGGCCTCGCCGCGGCATCGAATATCATAGACAGGCCCGTAGAATATAAGGGGACCACTTTCCAGGCCACGCTTAAGGTCGCGGGGATTGACGTGACCTCGATCGGCATAGTCAATCCCGAAGGCGAAGGATATGAGTCGGTCAGGAGGAAGGACGCGGCCAGGGGGATATACAGGAAATGCGTCATAAAAGACGGGAAACTCGCCGGCGCAATAATGATCGGCGAAAAGTCCGGAGCCGCCTCGCTTACCAGGATCATCAGGGACAAGATAGATATATCTAAGGGCAGGGACGCATTGATGGGAGACGACGCCGCGTTGTCGGATATGATCATGAAAGGGTCAAAGGATTGAAGGAAGCGCTTCTGGCCTCGTTCATAGCAAGCTGTTTCACCGGCCTCGGGGCGATACCGGTGCTTATCTCGGAAAAAGTATCGCACAAGGTGTATGATACCCTCCTCGGTTTCTCCGCGGGAATAATGATCGCCACCGCGTGCTTTAACCTTATCGAGCCGGCGACCCATATCGGGAGCCTCGGACAGACAATAACCGGGATAGTCTTTGCAGCGATCTTCCTTTTCCTCGTGGAAAAGTCCATACCGCACCTCCATAACTGGTATCCCCATTTCAAAGACAGGCCTATGCATATCAAGATGAAGAGCGCGATACTTATGGCTGTCGCCATCACTATGCATAACCTGCCCGAAGGGCTTTCGGTCGGCGTAGGATATGTCGCATCGCCGAAGCTCGGGCTTGTGCTTGCCGTCGCGATCGCGCTCCAGAACATGCCGGAAGGCCTTGTCGTGGCGGCGCCGCTCAGGCAGGCGGGCGTATCGCGAATTAAATGCCTCGGTATCGCGACGCTTTCCGGGATCGCCGAGCCGGTAGCCGCTTTTTTTGGTATAATACTCTTCGGGTTCTCGAAATCCATATTGCCGTTCGGGCTCGCGTTCGCCGGCGGCGCAATGCTTTATGTGACGTTTGACGAGATAATACCGGAATGCCACAGCCACGGGAATGAGATAGCCGCGACATTCTCGGCAATAGCGGGGTTCATAACGCTGCTTTTATTAAACGCGGTAATGGGCTAAAAAAAAGGAGGTTGTGATGGCCGATTTGAAAGACCTCGGTAAGACCACGGTCGGAATGGACGCTAACCTCGCTGCAGCTTTGTCCTATGTGTTCGGATGGGTGTCGGGGCTTATCTTCTTCCTGTTAGAGAAGGAGAACAAGTTCCTCAGGTTCCACGCGATGCAGTCGATACTCTTCGCGGCGGCCTGGACTATAATATTGATCGTGCTCGGGATAACCATCGTAGGGGCGTTCCTGATCCCGATAATCGGGCTCATTTTCTTTGTGGTTTGGATCGTGCTTATAGTTAAATCTTTTTCGGGAGAGCAGTTCAAGCTCCCGGTAATAGGGGACATGGCCGAAAAGTACAGCAGCAAGTAAGGCCTAGAAAACATATATGAGTTTATTCCAGGCAGCGGTCCTTGGGTTGGTCCAGGGGCTGGGCGAGTTCCTGCCAATAAGCAGTTCGGCGCACCTGATAGTCTTTCCGTGGCTATTCGGATGGCAGGAGCACAGCCTTTCATTTGATGTCGCCCTCCACGCGGGTACGCTGGCCGCGGTGATCGTATACTTCCGGAGGGAGTGGCTGGGCATTATCAGGAGCCGCATGATATGGTATATCGCGGCCGCAAGCGTGCCCGGGGCGCTGATAGGCAAACTGCTGGAGGATAAGGCCGAGACCGCCTTCAGGTCGCCGCTTCTCATAGCCTTAACGATGAGCGTTTTTGCCGCGATTTTTTACCTGGTAGACAGGTTCGTCCGGAAGGCGAGGAGCATCAAGTCGCTTAACCTGCTGGACGCGATCGTGATCGGCCTCTCGCAGGCGCTCGCGATAATACCTGGCGTGTCGAGGTCCGGCATAACGATGGCCTCCGGGATGGGGATGAGATTCGACAGGGAATCAGCGGCGAAGTTCTCGTTCCTGTTGTCCGCGCCGATAATACTCGGGGCGACAGTGTTAAAGATCAAGGATATAGGGGGCATGGTCGCGGAAGGGCAGGGTTGGGCGCTTCTCGCCGGGTTCACGGTATCGGCGGTAACAGGTTTTCTCGCGATCGG
>JBAYMW010000016.1:0-19303 GCA_041663405.1 Candidatus Omnitrophota bacterium
GATCTGGATATCCTACTCGCCCGACCTTATACACTGGGGAGAGCAGGAGCATATAATGGCCCCATACGGCAACCATATATGGGAAGACCATAAGATAGGCGCAGGCGCCCCTCCGATAAAGACTAAGAAGGGCTGGCTCAGCATCTACCACGGCGTGACATGGACGATGGACGGAATGACCTACAGGCTCGGCGTGGCGATGCACGACCTGAAAGACCCCGCTAAGATACTTGGCATCGCGGACCAGTTCATATTGAGCCCCGACGAGGTATTCGAGAGGGTCGGTTATGTGCATAACGTCGTATTCACGTGCGGCGCGATACCCGAGCCGGACGGCACCGTGAAGATATATTACGGAGGCGCCGATACGGTAATGTGTGTCGCTACCGCGAAGATAGACGACTTGGTTGATATAGCGCTCAAGGGAAAGCGGAAGCCGCTATAAAGAATTACCTCGGTATTGACATAGGCGGGACGAATATCCGCCTTGGCGTCGTGGACAGCCGCGGCAGGGTGATAACGCGATACCGGATGCCGACCCTCAAGCAGGAGGGCAGGGAGAAGGTCATCTCGCGGCTGCTCAAGGCCATCGCCGTTATCATAGGCAGGCCGGAATATAAGGTCGAAGCGATAGGGGTCGGTTGTCCCGGCCCCCTCGACAGCAAAAAAGGGATAGTGCTCTCCCCGCCGAACCTGCCGGACTGGCGCGGGGTGCGTTTAAAGAAGATCATCGAAAGGAAGTTCCGTTTACCGGTCGCGGTCGAGAACGACGCGAACTGCGCCGGGCTCGGCGAGGCGATAGCCGGCGCGGGACGCCGCGCTTCGAGCATGGTCCTGCTGACGCTCGGCACGGGTATAGGAAGCGCAATAGTCCTCGGCGGGAAACTGTGGACCGGGAAGGGCGGGTTCGCCGCGGAACTGGGGCATACATCGATAGATATTAACGGGCCCAGGTGCGGCTGCGGCAACAGGGGATGCATAGAATTATACGCGTCGGCTACGGGCGTGGTGCGCCGCATGAAGAAGGCCCTGAAGGCGCGCGGCGGCGCGATGACCGCGGAAAGCATATTCCGCGATTCCGCCAAAGGCAAAAAGCCCGCGCGCAGGATAACGGACGAGACCGCGCGTTATCTCGGGTGCGCCCTGGCGAATATAGTCAACGCGCTGGACCCGGAAGTGATAGTCCTGGCCGGAGGGATGGCAAAGGCGGGGCGCGGATTTATCGATAAAGTCGAAAAGGAAATGAGGGGACGGGCCTTAAAGGAATCATCAAGGGGAGTAAAAGTCGTGTCAGCTAAACTCGGAGAAGACGCCGGTATGATCGGCGCCGCATGGAGGGCGAAGGAGCTATGAGAAAGATATTGTCAGCGGTATTTTTAACAATGGCCGCGCTGTCGGCATCAGCTGCGGCATCAACTGCGGCTTCAGCTGCGGCTGTAACCGAAACCGTCGTATGGGATAGCCTCGAAGCAAAGCATCTTTGGAGCCTCGCCCAATGGGGCGATGCCGCCAAGCTTTCCATCGTCGCCGACAACAAGACCGAGGGAGAGAAGTGCTTCAGGGTCAGTTTCGGCCCCGAGGGGAAGCAGAACCCGCCCAAGGGCGTAGTGCTCGAAAGGGAGCAGTCCGCGATAGACCTCGACACATCAAAGAAGCTCATGGTCGACATATATAATGACGGCCCGCCGCTCGAAATGGCGCTTGTTCTCTACACCGACGAGTTCATCGAGAGCTCGACCGCCACGATAAGGAAGGGGCTCAACAAGGACATAACATTTGACCTGCACGCGAAGGATTTCAAGTCGCCCACGAGCAAATGGCAGTACAGCTACACGCCGCGGCCGGGAACGATCGCGTGGCGCATAATGTTCGTAATGTACACCGAAGACCCGGACGTCAAGAGCGATGTATATTTTGACGATATCCGCATAGAGAGGACGCCGAGGCTTACGAGCGAGCAGAAGATAATACCGCTCGCAGATTATACCGAGCCGAAGGTAACGGCGGTAAAGCCCGTTTCAGACAAGGTCGAGCAGTACGAGAGGTTCGAGACGGACGTCGCGTTCGAAGGGACCTACCAGTACCCGTATAATCCCGAGAACATAGACCTGACGGCCTATTTCAAGTCTCCGGACGGGAAGAAATATGTCATGCCCGGGTTCCTTTATTCCGGCAAGGTGGACGGCGTAAATATATCGGACGCGGTCTGGAAGGTAAGGTTCACGCCCGTTACCGCCGGCAAATGGGAATATTACGTGACGGTAAAGAACCCCAAGGGCACGGCGAAATCCGAGACGATGTCGTTCGAGTGCATGGCGCCTTCGGCGCCTAAGCGGGGCTTCGCGCGCATAAGCAAGAAGGACCCGCTCTTCTTCGAGTTCGATAACGGCGAATACCATTACCCGTTAGGGCAGAATGTCGCGTGGGCGCCGTCCGTCGATATGTTCGAGCACTATTTCTCGAAGATGCACGATAACATGTATAACTGGACGCGCGTCTGGATGTCGAGCTGGCAGTGCGCGATAGAATGGCTCGATGTCGGCGAGTACCACGGCCTCAACAACTACAACCTTAAGAACGCGAAACTGCTCGACGATATAACCGAGCTCACGAAGAAATACGGGCTCTACTACCAGCTCGTGCTTAACCAGCACGGCCAGTTGAGCACGAAGGTCGACCCCGAATGGCTGAATAACCCGTACAACAGGAAGAACGGCGGCCCCTGCGAGAAGCCGGGCGATTTCTTGACGAACCCGGAGGCGAAGAGGCTCTATAAGATGCGCCTGCGCTATATAATCGCGCGCTGGGGATACTCGCCGAACATCCTCGCCTGGGAGCCGTGGAACGAGCTGACGCTCATGGACAATTATGACGCGGCGCTCGACATCCCGTGGCAGAAGGAGATGGCGCAGTACATGAACTCCGTGGACCCGTACAGGCACATGATAACGACGAGCTATTTCGGCAACTTCCCGAAAGACATATGGAAGCAGCCGGAGATATCGTACGGCCAGATACACATGTATACGCCGGAGATCGTCACGACGCTCGACGGGCTCTATATGATCATGAAGGATTACAAGAAGGCGTATTTCGTCGGGGAATACGGCGGGAGCAACTTAAGCGGGATCGACATCCAGGACCCGAACGCGACGGTCCACCATAACGGCATCTGGGCCGCGTACATGACGCCCTCGTCCGGAGACGCGATGCCGTGGCAGTGGGACGATTACATCGAACCGAGGAACCTGTATTTCCACTGGAATTCGCTCGCTAAGTTCAACGATGGCGAGGACAGGCGCGGGCAGTGCTACCGGTACAGCCGCGGGACTATGGAGTTCGATGACGGCACCATACTGATGGCGCAGGGCATACTGAACAACAAGAAGGCCCTCGTATGGGTCTATGACCTCTACAGGACGAAGTTCAACCAGGGTGAAGTGAAACCGCTCGATATCAAGGGCGCCGTCCTGACGATCGCCGGGATGGATAAAGGCGGCTATAACGTTGAGTTCTGGGACACCTACAAGGGCGCCGTTACCGGCACCGCGCAGGCGTCAAGCGACGGAAAGAAGCTGGAGATCCCGCTGCCCGAGATAACGAAAGACTTCGCGCTGAAGGTCATAAGCGCTGACGGGAAGGCGCGCCCTAAGGCAAGCAAAGCATATATCGAATCCAGGTATCTCCCGAAGGAAGGCATTACGTCCGAACCCCGCGACCTCATGGAAGGCTTCGAGGTGCAGGGAGAATGGGATTATGCCGGATGGGGCGACAAGGTCAAGGTCTCGCTCGCCAAAGATAAGGTAAGTGAAGGCAAGAACGCGTTCAAGGTCACCTTCGATAAGGCCGGCAGGAGGACCGACGGCAAGGGCATATGCGTCCAGAACACGAAGCTGGGTCTCGACCTCTCGAAAGCGAAGAAGATGGTATTCGACGTATACCTGGACGCGCCGAACTCGATCGAAGTATCGGTAGTCCTTAACAGCAAAGGCTTCTGCGAAAGCGTGCGCCGGATAATAGTTCCCGGCTGGAACAGGAACATAACATTCGACCTCATGGCGAAGACCTTCAAAAAGGAGTCGACCAAGTGGCAGCATAAGGGCGAGATCGACAGGGAAGAGCCGATGAAGGAAGTGATGTTCATGTTCTATCCGTGGGATGTGGAGTCCGGCAGTTTCTATATAGACAACGTCGGATTTACGCAATAATTTCCCATAAAATAGCAACAATGTTATCTTGACAAAGGAACCCATAAATGGTATATTTTCCCAGTAATAGTTATACCAGAGTATACTTGCCTTGTTCTCTAACAATAGGTTAATTCCTGACATTACTTCTTTGTTTTAACTAACAGAGTATACTCGGTTATACTATCTAAAGGGAAAGGGGGTAGCAGCATGGTAAAGAAGTTAATGGTATTGGCGGTAACGGTCATTACGCTGTCCTTGTCCGCCGCAGCGCATGCTACAGTCCAGTTCGATTTCGCAGCGGATACTCAGGGTTGGGCAGGTGAGGATTGGGGTTCGGGACTTCCCGCTTTACAGCAGGTGGCGTGGTCCAAGGATCCCGCAACGGGGAGCCTCGAAGCCAACACTTCAACCATGACGTATACGCGCGCGGACGGCTCAAACTGGGGCAAGGCCTATTTAAAAGGCGATCTTTCCGCTTCAAAGGACCTCTCGGCAGAACCTCTCTACACAATGGATTTTTACGCTCCGGATAACATCTATTTCGGAAAAGCGAAACTCGGCATAAGGACCGGCAGCGCCTGGGACCTTACCGAATCGAGCGAGATAAGCCTTAACCCGGGATGGAACACCCTCGTTTGGGATATGAGCGGGACGTCTAACTTAGCGGACACGAGACAGCTCGGCATTGAAGTGTCCGGATGGCTTCCGGTCACCGGCGATGCGAAATGGAACATAGATAACGTCGCCACGAACCCGGTCCCCGAGCCGGCAAGCATGCTGCTCCTGGGCGCCGGCCTCGCAGGCATCTTTGGTTTCAGGAAGAGGGCTTCAAAGTAACTTAAAATATTAAAAAGGGAGGAGGTGAAATAATCATGATGAAGCGTATCCTTATTATTGCAGCTGTGTTATTGCTTGGGCATCCGGCGTTCGGCGCGACATTGTATGACTTTGAGACAGGCGTCGACAGCTGGACATTCCAGAACTATACGGACAGCCAGGCTATCTCCGCTGTAGCGCAGTCCTCTGCGCAGGCCAGCTCCGGTTCTTACTCATTGATGGGAACGACGCACCTCGTACCGGGCGACGCCAATTACAGCAAAGGCGAAGTGTTGATCAACAGGACCGCTGCGAACGCGCTGAACCTTAACGGGCTCCAGGCGTCGGTATCGGTATATGCACCGACCGGAGCGGCGGGGACAAACCCTTCGGCCCCCAACGGATGGCAGATGTTCTTCAAGGACACGAACTGGAAGTCCTGGTACGGCCCGTGGAGCAACATGACGGAAAACGCATGGCAGTCGCTTTCGGTAACGCCGGGAGTAACGTCCCCCGACTTCGTTGATTCCGGTTTCGACCCGACGAAGATAATGGTAATGGGCGTGAAGCTCGGCACAGGCGATGCTTCGACCGGCACCTTTGACGGCGCGATCTATGTTGACCAGTACAGCGTGGTCCCTGAGCCCGCGAGCATGTTTCTTCTCGGCAGCGGTTTGATAGGCATCCTTGGTTTTGCGAGGAAGAAGAGGGCGTAACAAAAAACGTTAACAAGGCAAGTGTAAAAATAACAAGGGGGGTATTAAAGCTATGAGGAAAGTCAGAAAAGACTTGCTCCCTCACCCGAAAATAGCTTTAAGCGCCCCCCTTGCTATTACCCGCAGCGCACGGCACGCGGACCGCCGCAGGGGCGTCGCGCTGATACTCACCGTGGGCATCCTCGCCCTGCTGGCGCTCATAGGCACATCTTTCGCGATAAACATGACCACCGATTATAAGGGGACGAAGAATTCCGTCAGCATTGTCAAGGCAAGGTATTTAGCGGAGGCCGGCATATGCAGGGCGGCCGCAGAGCTGCGTTACGGGCCCGAAGGTTTTACGAGCGACGCGGTCGACTCTTCGACCGAAACATGGTCCGGGACAGACCCGTACTCGGCGAATATCGGAAGCAATAACGGCGGGTATGTAATTACCAGGATATCCGATTGCGCCGGCCGCATTTTTATTAACGACGCGAACCCGAACCTGAGGAGTATGCTAGGCAGCCTCGCCTCGGCTTGCGGCCTGGCCGCTTCCGACGGTGAGGCGATATTCGATAACCGCCCGGCCGGAGGATACTCGTCCGCCGAGGAGATAAAAACTGTGCCGGGTTTCACACAGGCCAAGTATGACGCGTTAGCGGATTCCGTAACGGTACGCGCGTATGTGGACCCTGATGTCTCTGGAGCGGCGTACCCGTACGCCGCGACACCGAGGGCTCCGGTGAACGTCAACACGGCAGGCAGGGAAGTGCTGATAGCTGTGCTTAACGGCATCAGCGACGGATCGGGCACGGTCTCTTCCGCGGAGGCTGCTTCGCTCGCCGACCACCTTATCAACGGCAGGCCTTACGCGACATATGACCAGCTCTGGGCAAGGCTGCTTACCGCGGAGACGCTCGGTTATATATCGGACGGAGACGCCGCCATAGCTATGGCGAACGCGAACCCGAACACAGATTTGATGAGGTTCAATCCCAATTATTCCTGGCGCTATAAACACGTATCAAAGGGCAATCCGAACGACGTTTCGGGTTACGACAGCAACGGCACTCCCTACGCCGTAGATAAGTCCTCGCTTACCGTATATACCACGGAATTTTCTTTTAATTCAGGCGGCTATTACGAGATAGAATCGACCGGCATCGCGCGCAACGCGGCCGGCATGCAGGCGGCGTCGAAGAGCCTGCGTGTATGCGTAAAACTTTTCGATATATGGAGGCAGACCACCCAGGCGCAGTTCGCGCTGGGGACTTCCGGAAATGTCGAACTCTATCCGGAGCCTCCGGCGGTCGCCGGCGCATCCTACGACGGACAGGTCATGATCTCCAGGATGCGCTCGTCCACGCCGGCGGCGGGAAGCCCGCATTTTTTGCATAAGATGGACGGTTTGGATGCCGACAGCGCCGGCGGAAGCGCCGCCAGGACCAGTTTCGCGTGGGTGCCGTTGAACCCGAACCTGGCGAGCGTCACGGACGCGGCCGACCCGGGGAATATCTTTCCCGACGGCCTCTTCTTCCCGAGGAACGACGCTACCACGAACTACTGGTTCCGCCCCGAGGGAAATATCGATTCTGCGGACGGCACCCTCGAGATATGGTTCAAGCCGAACTGGCAGTACCATTACGCTACGTTCAACAACTCATGGCATTCCGCGAAGGTCTTCGAGGCGCAGAACAGGGGGACCGGCGGAGGCGGGTTCAACTGGGGCAACTCCTCGATGGACCTCTATATCGCTGCGGACGACGACACGCTGCGCTGGAGGATCAACAACAAGAACGGCACGCAGTACACGATGCAGGCGTCGATGCCCAACACATGGAAGCCCGGGACATGGCACCATATAGCGATAACGTGGGATTATGAGGATTTCCTGAATGACCCGGCGTGCGCCCAGGTATTCTATATCGACGGAAGCAGCGTCATGTCATGGAACATAAAGAACGAGCCGTACCAGTTCATCGGCGATAACGGCCTCGAGTTCGGCTGCGACACGCCTTACCAGGAACCGCCGAACGCGACTTACGGGGAGGTGAGGATATTCGCCTCGAGCACCGCGACATCGCCGGGCATGGACTACGCGGCCGGCGTATACTATGACGTCGGAGACGCGAATTTCATATCCTCTTCGCAGGCTCTCGGGACCGTGAGGCTCGGGACTATCGCATGGACCGAACACACCGCGGATGCCGCGGGAAACCCCGTGATCCCCGGCGCCGACCTGACATTCGACGTGTTCGACGGGGCGAATTGGCTCGGAAACAGCGCGGGAAGGTCCAATCCCTCCGGAAACCCTCTCGGGGTATTCACCGCGGGAACGGGAGCAGTGCAGTACAGGACAAATTTCCTTGAGACCGGCAGCGGGCTGTTCGACACCCCGGTACTCGACGATGTTACGATAACCTATTCCGGGGGGGTCGAGGTGCTTTATTGGAGGGATATTTAAATGAAGCGCGCGCTCATATCCTTGGTCATATTGGCCGTCTCCTGCGCCGGCGCCTCCGCCGCCGAGTTGAAGGCGGAAGGCTACGGCAGGGCAGCCTCATCTAAGTTCGAGCTCAGCGTCTCCGCCCAGGCTAAGAGCCTCTCCAACGGCGACGCGATACTGGTAAAATACAACACGAACCTTCCCCGCATGACGGTACTGTATATGTCGGTCCGGTCGCTGGACCGGGTGCTGGTCACGCGCAAGCAGACGGTCGAAGGGCCGGCGTTCGCGATAAGGTTCGGCCCGTTCGAGAACAAGAGGTTTACCCCGGGCATATATGTCGTCGACGTGTCGTGCATCCCTGAACGCCAGGAGAGCGACGCGATAAAAAAGGAGCTCTCCGGCATGGACAATCTCGTGGCTTCCGCGGAGCTCAGGATCGGGCAGGTGGATGATTACGAGATCACGACCGGAAAACGCAAGGCGGAGCTTATCACGGAATTGAAGGGGATCGAGTCCCTGTATGCGGCCCTCAACGACGCCCGCGCCGCGCAGAAGAAGGAATTCGACAAGGAGAAGTGGGACGCATTCTCCGCGGAACTGCAGCAGGGCGTCAAGAAGGTCAAGGACTTCGACGCGGACTATCGCGCGAAGATGCTGGCAATGGATTATGCGGCCCAGGAGAACATAAAGATGATGATGGCGGATACGCTTGATAAGCTCTGGATAAGGTACACGGAGGAGCTCTGCCGGGATAACGGCATAGATTTCAAGGCGCCGCCTTCCCCGGACAACAGGCCTGCAGAGATGCTCGACAGGGTCATGCAGGAGCTGCTCCGGAATTCCAGGAGTTTCATCGAACAGGCAAAACTAACTATTCCTTGACTTTTATTGGATAGGAAATTAAGATAAAACCATGCGCGGCCACAAGACCGTTAAAATGATCGGGTATGTCCTTTTTCCGCTGATAGCCATCCATATGATCTGCCTTTCCGGCTGCGCAAAAAAGTCCGGTGAAAAAGAGATATTGATGTGGCTCGTAGGCTCGGAGAAGCAGGCGCAGAAGATAACCGAGCTCGGCCTCGATTTCTATAAAGAGACCGGAGTGAAGGTCAGCTGCGAGGCGATATCCTGGGGCGAGGCGCATTCGAAATACCTTACGTCGGTCGTCGGGGAAGTCACGCCCGACATAGGCACGATGGGGCTTACCTGGGGCACGGAGTTCGGGAGCCTCGGCGCGATGGTCGACCTGCGCAAGGAATTTCCCGCCGAGCTCGAGGAGATATCGAAGAACATATTCCCGGGGCTGGCGGAGTCTATCCGTTATAAGGACAGCGTATTCGCCGTCCCTTTCGACATGAGCGAGTATATAATGTTCTACAGGACCGACCTGATCAAGTCGCCCCCGAAGACATGGAAGGAGCTGACATCCCTGCTGTCGGAGCTCAACTCCGGAGGCAAGTCCATGATAATAGACTGGGGAGGGCTGGGATGGATCGGCTATTGCCCTTACCTGTGGCAGAGCGGGGGGGATTTCTATAACAAGGACGGGACCGCTGCCGCGCTCGATACCCCGGAAGCCGCTGCCGCGATGAAGTTCTTTACCGACATGTATAAGAAATACCAGGTGCCGCTTGAAAATAAGCCCGTAGAGCAGAGTTTCAAGGTCGGCGACCATCCCATCTTCATATCCGGGAACTGGAAGATGAAGAGCCTTACGGATATTGCCCCCGAACTGGGCGGGAAATGGGCCATTGCGCCGCTGCCCGCGGGGCCTACAGGCAAACGGACGGGGTTCATCGGCGGCAGGGTCATGGGAATCTTCTCGATGTCGAAACATAAGAAGGAGTCCTGGGAGTTCATCAAATACCTTTCGACGGCGGACATACAGGTAAAGCTGTACGAGGCGACGCTCGAATCGCACGACACGTACCTGCCTACGAACATGAAGACGTGGGACATGATGCCGATGGAATCATCCTTCAAGGAGCCGCTCAGGGAGCAGGCGATGGATTCCAAGGGCCCGCCGTCGGTGCTCGGATGGGACGACAGCACGCGCTTCATAGATACGGCGATACAGATGATAGTGCTTAAGGGCAAGGACGTGAAATCCGCGCTCGCGGAAGCCAACAGGGAATTGAACGGGAGGAAGAAGCATTGAACTGCGCGCTGAAGGAATTTAACAAGCATAAGGCGTCGTATATGTTCATAGCGCCGTCGTTCCTGATCTTCACGGTCTTCCTTATAATACCGGTCTTCGCGTCGCTCTACTGGAGCTTCACCGAATATAACATCCTGCAGCCGCCGAAGTTCGTCGGTTTCCAGAACTACGCGAACATCCTGTTCCATGACCCGCGCTTCTGGAAGGCGATGACGAATACCGTCATCTTCGTCGTCGGCACCGTGCCGACGAGCATCGCGATATCCCTGCTGCTTGCGATGGCGATAGACCAGAACATAAAGTTCAAGAACTGGTTCAAGACGTTCTTCTTCATCCCGAGCATCACCTCTATCATAGCGGTATCGGTGATATGGAAGTGGCTTTATGCGAGCGGCAAGTACGGGCTCTTCAACCATTTTCTGTCGTCTATCGGCGTTCCGCCGGTCAATTGGCTCGGGATAGACCTGACCCTGCCGTCGATAATAATAATGAGCGTCTGGGGCGGGCTCGGGTATAACATGATACTCTTCCTCGCGGGCCTGCAGGGCATTCCGCAGGTCTTCTACGAGGCCGCGGAGGTCGACGGCGCGAGCGATTGGGACAAGTTCAGGAACGTCACGCTGCCGCTCCTGAGGCCGACGATGGTCTTCGTCACCATAATGTCTATCATAAGCGCTTTCCAGGTATTCGAGCAGGTATATATAATGACATACAATTCGGAGGGCGCGGTGGGAGGGACCCTCGACTGCGCGCTCACGATAGTCGCCTACCTCTACGAGACGGGCTTCCAGAGGTTCGCGATGGGTTACGCGTCCGCGCTGGCATACCTGATATTTATTGTGCTGTTCATAGTCACGATAATCAACATGAAGATAGTAGAAAAGAAGATAGAGTACTGATATGGAGATGAAAGATATAAGGAAGTTCAACGGCGACGAGGCATCCAGGCCCTCGAGCAAGTCGAAGCAGCAGCAACTTCTCAGGACCTTCGTCTATATATTCCTGGTCATAGGGTCGTTTATCATGGTAGTCCCGTTCGTTTGGATGATAGTGACCTCGTTCAAACCGCTCGATGAGATCAATACGTATCCTCCGAGCTTCTTCATCAGGAAACCGACCTTCGCCGCGTACCTCGAGCTGTTCAGCATAATACCGATGGGAAGGTATTTCATGAACAGCCTGATCGTCACGTCGGCCATAACCATCGCGAACATATTCTTCTGTTCGCTCGCGGGCTACGCTTTCGCGAAGCACCGTTTTTTCGGACGCGACAAGCTCTTCCTGCTGCTTGTGGGCTCGATGATGATACCGTGGCAGGTGAACCTGATACCGAGCTTCGTCATAATAAAGAAGTTCGGCTGGCTCAACTCGTTTGCCGGCCTTATCATACCGGCGATGTCGGGGGCTTTCGGCATATTCCTGATGAGGCAGTTCATAATGAACATACCGGACGACCTTATTGACGCCGCGAAGATAGACGGCTGCAGCGAGTTCACGATATACAGGAGGGTCATCCTGCCGCTCATACAGCCCGCGCTCGCATCGCTGGCTATATTTACCTTTATGGGGCAATGGAACAATTTCGTATGGCCGCTCGTGGTCATATACTCATCCAAGATGAGGACGATACCGCTGGCGCTGTCCGTGCTGAACGGCCAGTTCGGGACGAATTTCGCGATGGTGATGGCCGGCGCGGTCATAGCGACCCTGCCTGTGCTGATAGTCTTTGTCTCGTTCCAGAAGTACTTCATAAAAGGCATCGCGCTGACAGGACTGAAAGCTTAACGGTGCCTGAGGGCGCCTTTAAGGTGTTAGCGATAACATTGACAAAACCCGGTTCATCGTGTAAACTTTATCGAAGGGTCAAACTGCCATGAAACGTTTCGAAAAAACCAGCATTACAATAAAAGACATAGCTAAAAAGGCGGGCGTCGCGCATTCGACGGTCTCTCTTGTTATGAACGACCGTGAACACGTGTCGCCGAAACTTCGCGAGAAGATATTGAAGATTGCCAATGATATGGGCTATATGCCCAACATGGTAGCGCGCAGCCTCATCAGCAAGAAATCATCTACCGTGGCAGTAGTATTCCCCGAGAACCCGCATTTCTTCACGATAACGTACTTCCTCATGATCATAGAAGGCATCCAGAATGCCTGCAAGAAATACAACCGGGCGCTGATGTTCTTCAGCCTCGACCAGACGAAGGGCGAGTCGTATTACCAGATCTCCCGCAAGTGGCTCATCGACCTGATGATCATCATGAACGTAGATTATACGAGGGACATCTCAAAGGATATCCAGGACCTCCGCGACAACGGCATATATTTCTCGTTCCTGACCAAGTATTTGGGCAAGGAGAAGGTCAATTCGGTATGCGTCGATAACCTCGAGGGTGTCCGTATAGCCCTGGAGTACCTTGCCTCGCAGGGCCACAAGCGCATAGGTTTCATCGCCGGCAACCCGAACTCGGCTGACGGCCCGGAAAGGTCCCAGGCCTACAAGGCGCTCTCCAAGAAGTACGGGTTCGACCAGGACGATGAGCTTACGGTGCAGGGCGATTTCACGTTCGAGAGCGGCGAGCGCGAGATGCCGAAACTGCTTACCCTGAAGAAACGCCCGACCGCGATATTCGCGGCAAGCGATTATATGGCCATAGGCGCGATGCGCGTGATAAAATCGCAAGGCCTGTCCATCCCTAAAGACATCGCGGTCATGGGATTCGACAATACTCTCGAAGCGGCATATGTCGAACCCTCGCTTACCACGATAAGGCAGCCCCTGCAGGAGATGGGAGAGAAGGCCGTCGACCTTGCCATACGCTCTATGAACGACGAAAATTTCGAACCGCAGACACTTGCCCTTAAACCGGAACTCATGAAGAGACAATCATGCTAAAAAAATGCCTCGCCTCGTTGGTGTATTATGCCCTTTTTGTTTTTCTGTCGATTACTGCGCCGGTATTTGCGGAAGATGCGGCCGCAGTAAATGATACGCAACCCGCCACTTTCGAAGTAAAGCAGATAGACGGCATTAACGTCCCGTTCCAGAACGGCATACCTTTCCCTTCATGGGAGAAGCAGGAACGCTCATACGTAGACCTCAACGGCTCATGGAAGACCGAGAGGCAGAAGGTCGACCATAAGCTTTCCCTAAGCAAGAGGACTCCGGAGGGTATCGTCCTTGTCGAGCAGGAGGGCGCCGGAAGGCAGGGCGCCGGCTATGACGATAAGGCATGGAAGGATAAGGAGATACCCGGGGTCGAGAACCCCGCCCCTGACAGGTATATGGACGGCGCGTGGTACAGGCGGCATTTCAACGTGCCCGCCGATGCCGCCGGCAAATACGTTAAACTGATGTTCGAGGCCGCCAATTACTTCACGGATGTATGGGTCAACGGCAAGTGGGTCGGCTGCCACGAGGGCGGTTATACGCCGTTCGCCTTTGACGTGGGCCGGTACCTGGATTACGGCAAGGACAACGTTGTTGCCGTAAGGGTCGACAACATACCGTGGATACCGAACGGCGATTCCTCTAAAGAGGCGCAGGCCGTGAACGGCCATAACATCATACCTTACGCGACCGGCGACTGGTGGAATTACGGCGGAATAACCAGGAATGTATATCTCGAGATATCGCCCGCGGTATCCGTAGTGCGCGCCGATATCAGGACCAAGGTTTCCGGAGAGAAAGATTCGGAGCTTACCATAGAGGTGACCGCGTATAACTGCGGAGACACCGAGGTGGCGTCATCGCTCGGAGTGAAGGTCCTCCAGGCAAACATAAAAGATAAGGACCTGGAAGAGCCCTCAGCCAAGAAGATCGCCTCGGGCAAGACGGTCTCCGTGCAGGGCGAGACGTCAAAGGAGATAATTTTAAAGCCGGGCGAGGTACGCGCCGTAAGTTTTTCATTGAAGTCCGGCGCGCTGAAATTCTGGTCGCCCGAATCGCCCAACCTTTATGTGCTCCAGGTCACCCTCGGGGACAAGAAGAAGAAACTCGACGAATTATATACCCAGTTCGGCGTAAGGGAAGTCCGTGTGGACAAGGACAGCCCGAAGATACTGCTGAACGGGAAAGAGGTCTTCCTGCGCGGCATCGCGAGGCATGAGGCCTTCCGCGGCGAACCGGGGCCTGAAGAGTTCGGCCCGCCGCGCATAGTCAAGGATTTCAAGTTTATAAAAGAGGCGAACGCGAATTTCATCAGGACTGCGCATTATCCGAATGAACAGCTGACCTACTCGATAGCCGACAGGATGGGGCTGCTGATATGGGAAGAGATCCCGGTATTCTGGTTCGGCGGGCCCGAGTTCGTGATACAGAAGAATGTGCGCGGCATCGCGAGGCAGATGTGGTTCGAGATGATATACCGCGATTACAACAGGCCGTCCGTCATAATCTGGGGCACTTGCAACGAGTGCAGCTGGCAGAAGGAGAGGGCCGAATTCATAAAAGACCTGAGGGATAACGCGCAGAAAGTCGACGGCACCCGCCCCGTGGCGCAGTCGGCCTCCGGAAGCGACCCCACGGATCCCACCCAGAAAGAATGCGATATCATAGGGTTTACGACCTACTACGGCATATTCTACGGCAGCTCCTATTATATGGATACCAAGGAAGCCCTGGAGAAGACGCGCAAGGCCTTTCCCGGTAAACCGATAATCTCGACCGAATACGGCATATGGTCCGGTTACGGCGATACCCCTCAGGAGAAGGTCCAGATAGAGGTCGCGAAGGAGACGTTCTCCGCGTTCACGGAACTCCCGTATGTCTCGGGGTGCGCCTGGTGGACGATCGCCGATTGGCATACGATGATCAACGAGCCGCAGCACATGGGCCTCATGACGATCGACAGGAAACTGCAGAAGCCCGTTTATTTCCAGATACAGCGCCAGTACGCGATGCTGCTCGGCGACCTTTCCGTAGCGGTCAAAGAACCTAAGGAGGATGAGGTCGTCAAGGGCAAGGTAAAAATAGCCGTTGAGATCAAGGGCAAGGAGAAACCCGAATTCGTGGACCTCATAGTCGAAGGGAAGGAATTCGGCCGGCTCTCGCAGAAGAAGGGTGTCTACCAGATGGAGTTCGATACCGCGAAGGCCGAAGAAGGCCCGAGGACCCTGATCGTACGCGCGAAGAGCAAAAAAGGATATTATGTCTCGGATTTCGTCAGGGTCAACGTCGATAACAAAGATGAGCCGCCGGTGCTTGATATCAGCATGAAGGACGGCGATCTCGTGATGGGCAAAGTCCTGCTGAACGCCTCCGTCTCGGATGACAGGGGTGCCCCTGAGATAACTTATACGATTGACGGGGCTAATCCGATCAAGATGTCGAGCCAGGTAGAAGGGTCATACCAGGCCGAATGGGACGTATCCGGCCTGCCGGACGGGTCCGTCCATGAGATAAAATTCACGGCCACTGATTCGGGCGGGCAGGTCGTCGAGAAGAAGGTCTCGGTCAAGATCGACAGCAAACCGGGCAAATACGTAGACCTGCCGTTTGACCATGACTGGATATCGATGAACAACAATTACGCCAACGGTACGGGCTGGGATTATGCCGCGGAAGACCTGCCGGCATCCGGTTCGGAATTCATATACAACGGAAAAGACAGGGTCAAGTTCAGGTTCGGGGACAAATCCGACGGGGCGATGAATACGGTCGAATGCGCGAAGCAGAAGATCGTTTTTGCGCCCGGCTATTACGGCAAAGTATATATCCTGGCCGCCATGCATGACGGCGGCGCCAAGATCCCGTTCATGCTGAACTATACCGACGGGACGCAGGAGAAGGCCGTCGCGGGTTTCTCGGACTGGTGGGGCGCCAACGCGGTCTTCGGAGAGGATACCGCGATAAAGACCTCGCACCATCATGAGGCGGCCGGCGAGAGGAAGCCGGGTTCGGGCATATACGTGCAGGCTATCGAGCCCGACAAGAAGAAAGTCCTGGCTTCGATAGTCCTTCCGTCCGATCCGAAGTTCCATATATTCGCGATGACCCTTGAGGGCGAGGCATCTAACGACGCCATACCGGAGCCCTCGATAAAAGAGCCGCAGGCCAACGCTTCGGTCGGAGATATGGTGAAGATCACCGTTGAGGACAACGAGGGCGATATAGCGAAGGTCGAGTATTCGGTCGACTCGGGAGCATGGGCGCCTATGAAGGAGGAAGGAAGCGGGAATTATACCGCCGAATGGGATACCGCCGAAGTCCAGGGGATAAATCACACGATCGCGGTCAAGGCGACCGATAAGATCGGGCAGATAAATATAAAGTCGATAGATGTAAGGGTCGTGAACCGCGTAACGATAATATTCCCGTTCGAGGGAGCGAGCATATACAAGGCCGCGAACCTGATGGTCGAGCCGAGGGCGAACAGGGAGGTAGAGAAGATAGAGTATTCGGTGGACAACGCGGAGTTCACGCAGATGCCGGTCTCCGCTATGGGCCTCTATACGGCCGAATGGAACACCGAAGGGTATAAGGCGGGTTCCGGGCACGTCCTGGTGGTCAGGGAGTACGAAAAAGGCGGCGGCGTTACGATAGATACGGTCAAGGTCACCGCGGACTCGATAAAGGTCATGATCGCCGAGCCCCTGAAAGGCCATTCGATAAAAGTCGATAAGGCGATCCGCGACTGGGTCGGCGCGGCTCCGGAACAGGAAAATACTGCGACCATAAATAACGGGGAATTCATCTGGAGGGACGCGAAGGATGACGATGCCGGCAACGGCCGTTATACCTATCCGACCAACAAGGCCGTAAGCAAGGGATGCGACCTCAGGGAGTTCCGCATCACGTGGGATGACGAGAACCTTTACATGCTGATAAAATGCGACAGGCCCGGGGATTTCTGGGCGCCCTACAGGATCATCGGAATAGATACGGACGGCGCTAAGGGCGGCAAGGGCGGCACGAAGGTCCTCGCGCAGGGCGATCCCGACGATGTCGGCCCCGATAAGGGGTCTTTCGGCGAGATAAAGGTCGCCCCGGAACTCGCATGCGAATATATCGTGGGGGCATACAATTCATACAAGGGCCGCATATGGGACGCTAAGGGCAAGCTGGTCGCGTCCAAGGAAGCGAAACCCGACGATACCCCCGGATTCAAGGTCGATGATTACGGATGGAGCGCGGTCGAGGTCGCAATACCGTGGAAATTGCTCGGCGGCTCGCCCCCATACGGCCAGACGTGGAGATTTATCGTGGGCATCGGCCAGCAGGATAATGATGTATTCAGGGAGATAGAAAAAGACGCTTCCGAATGGCGCGGAGGCGGCGGAGAATCGAGCGATATGTTCGGGCCCGACCCGGACATATTCGACCTCGCGAGCCCCGACAAGAAGACCCAGGAATTTGAGCTGCGCAGCTATGATCCTCAGGGCGAACCGGGGAACCCGGACGGTTTCGCCGTGATAAAGAAGTCGTACCTTGTTGTGACGTTTGGCGAGGCCTCGAAGTAGCGAGGGGGTAAGGCCGATGGCAGTACCGGTGATCGTATTATTGCTTTTGTTCCCTTGCGTTGGTTTCGCGGAAGACGTAAGTAATGTCCCGTTTACCGGGCACAAGATAGATGTAGATAAATCGATCTTTGACTGGAAAGGTATCGCTCCCGAAACCGAGAATACCGCCGCAATAAGCGAAGGCGAGTATATTTGGAAGGACGCATCGGGCGACGACACGGGCAACGGTAAATATACTTACCCGCTCGATAAGCAGCTGAAAAAAGGCGCGGACCTGAAAGAGTTCAGGGTAACCTTCGATGATGACAACCTTTATTTCCTGGTAAAGACCAACCGTCCCGCCGATTGGTGGACCCCTTACAGGGTGATAGGCATCGACACTGACGGCGCTTCAGGCGGCAGGAACGGGATGCAGGTACTGGCCGAAGGCGGCATCGACGAGCTTTCGTCGGATTCGGGAACATACGCGGAGCTTAAAGTAGCGCCCGAACTGGCATGTGAATACGTAGTGGCGGTCTCGTCGACATACAAGGGCCGCGTATGGGATGCGAGCGGGAAACTTGTTGCGTTCAGGGATGACCAGCCGGAAGATACGGCCGGGTTCAAGATAGCGGATATGAACTGGAATACGGTTGAAGTGGCCATACCGTGGGCGCTTATCGGGGGCAAGCCGGAAAATAAGGCGTACAGGTTTATAGTAGCGGTAGGGCAGCAAGATTATGATATCGCGCGTGAGATAGAGGAAGCGTCAAGCGAATGGCACGGAGGAGGTGGTGAGACTAGCGATGCCGGAGGTGTGGACCCGGATGTGTACGATCTGGCCGGCGCGGAGCGCGCCGTCCAAGAAAGGGAGCTTGGCAGTTTTAAGATGAGCGCTCCTCCCGGGGACACCGAGGGTTTCGCTATGATAGACAAGTCGTACCTGACGGTCTATTTCGGTCCTAAACAGTAACCTAATAATTAAACAGGAGGTGGTTTAGATGAGAAGGGTATTGGCAGTTTTGGTTGTGGCACTCGCGTTATTTTCGGCGTGGACTGTTGCCCAGGCCGAAGATGTCGCCGTAAACGGCCATAAGATAGCGGTCGATAAGGCGATACGCGACTGGAAGGGTGTGGCGCCTGAAGCGGATAATACCGCCGCGGTAAGCGAAGGCGAGTATATCTGGAAGGATGCCGCGGGCGATGACCTTGGGAACGGCAAATATGTATATCCGCAGAACAAGGCGCTCAAGAAGGGCGGAGACCTTAAGGAGTTCAGGGTCACGTTCGACAGCGAGAACCTGTATTTGCTTATCAAGACCGACAGGCCCGGAGACTGGTGGGTGCCTTACAGGATCATTGGCATCGACGTTGACGGCGCCGCGGGCGGCAAGAACGGGAACGCGGTGATGGCGCAGGGCGACATGGACGAATACGCCTTCGATTCGGGGTGCTTCGCAGAATTGAAGACAACGCCCGAACTCGCATGCGATTACATGATCGCAGTCTCGTCGACCTACAAGGGCCGCATATGGGACGGCAAGGGCAA
>JBAYMW010000017.1:0-18557 GCA_041663405.1 Candidatus Omnitrophota bacterium
GGTATTTCTACCCAACCTGTCGCGAAATTCGCTAAACCTCTGCGGAGCTTCGTGCCCGCGTTAGCGGCATAGCTAGGTACAGCCATTCCGATGACCAATGATATGACAAAGAGAACCAAAACCATCTTCCAGATGTTGTTCTTGAACATGACTTTTGTGTCACCTCCTCTCGGTTTATATCATTGTCGCGAATATAGCACAGCTATTCATATCTTGTCAATAAAATAATTAAAGTTTCCGCAGCAAAGCGGCGGAATTCCTGAAAACGCCTGCGGCCTGCGCTGCGGTCAGCCCGCTGCCAAGAAGCACCGAAAGCGCCATCTCGCCGGTTATCAGGTCACCCGGCTCGTGTGAATCAGTGTTGATAACGAGTTTTGCGCCTGATTGCATTGCAGCTTTCGCAACGTGGCCATTTGTCAGCGAATGCCCCTTTTTCGAGGTTATTTCAAGGTGGATGCCGCGCCTGGCTGCCGTCTTAGCGTCTTTAAAGATTATTAGACCCGGATGTGCGAGGATATCGATATCGCATTCCAGCGCGGCCGCATTCGTGCCCGGTATCACGGGTTCGGCGATAGTCTCGCCGTGAACTATTATGAGCTTTATGCCGTTATACCTGGCGTACTTCACGAGCCCGGCTATATCCTTCGGGGGGACATGGGTAAGCTCCACGCCGGCGATGACCTTGATCTTGCCTGAGGTCAGCGCTTTAGCGGCCTTGACTATCCTGGGTACGATGAAGTCTATATTAGACACATCGACATGGTCGGCAAGGCCTATCCCCTTGTAACCGATAACGGCCGCTCTTCTCACAAGTTCCGTGGGAAGCAGGGCGCCGTCGCTCAATAAAGTGTGTGTGTGGAAGTCTATCATCATATTATGGTGGGCCTGAGAGGACTCGAACCTCCCGCACGCGGTTTAGGAAACCGCTGCTCTATCCAGATGAGCTACAGGCCCAATCCTTTTATCCTAAAATTCTATCAAAGAGAAAACTTTTTGCCCCTTAAGGCGCTCGCGGCCCTTCAGGAACGTCAACTCGATCAGGAACGCGACCTCGATAACGTTTCCTCCGAGTTTATCGACGAGGTCGCAAACGGCCTTCATCGTCCCGCCCGTTGCCAGCAGGTCATCGATTATCAGGACGTTATCGTCCGGCCCTATGGCATCCTTGTGTATCTCGAGGCAGTCCTTCCCGTATTCAAGGTCGTATTCTATCTTATGGGTCTCGTGGGGCAGCTTGCCTTTCTTCCTTACGGGGACCACGCCGGCGCCCAGCTTGTACGCTATCGCGCTCCCGAACACGAATCCCCTCGCCTCTACGCATATTACCTTATCTATCCTCTTGCCGCTGTATCTTTCGGCCATCCCGTCTATCGCCTTATGGAACCTCTTTCCGTCCTTCAGAAGTGTCGTTATATCCTTGAATATGATCCCTTTTTTAGGGAAATCAGGGATATCCCTTATGGACTTCTTGAGTTCGTCTATCACCTGGCCGTTTGTATCCGTCACTGCATCTCCTGTGTGGTCATGTTCTTCCTTAACTTCCTCAGCGCGGCATCCTCTATCTGCCTTACCCTTTCCCTGGTTATCTTGAACTTCCCGGCCACCTCTTCAAGGGTATGCGCCGTATCATCCTTAAGGCCGAACCTCATGTTGAGTATCTCCTGTTCCCTCTTGCTCATTTTTCCCAGGAGGTCTGTGACCTTCTCCTGGCGCAGGTAATTCGAAAGCTCTTCAGTGGGAGACACCGACTTGGTATCCTCTATGAGGTCCATCATCGTCCCGCTGTCGTCCTCGCCTACAGGCGCTTCAAGGGAAGTTGTCTGCGTCATGACGCGGTCAAGCTCCTGCGCCTTCTTGACCGATATCTTCATGGACTTAGCGATCTCCGCGGTAGTCGGTTTCTTCCCGAGTTTCTGCGAGAGCTTTTCGTTGACCTTCTTCCACTTCGCGGCAAGCTCCATCATGTAGACCGGGATCCTGACAGTCTTGCCCTGGTTCGCCACCGCGCGTAGTATGAATTGTTTTATCCACCATGCCGCATAGGTAGAGAACCTGAATCCCTTGCTCGGATTGAACTTCTTGACGGCCTTCATGAGGCCGAGATTGCCCTCTTCTATAAGATCGAGCAATGGCACGCCGAAGTAGCTGTATTTCTTGGCAATACTGACCACGAGACGGAGGTTCGCCTGTATCATCTTCTTTTCCGCCTTGAGGTCGCCCTTCTTGGCCAATTTGGCCAGTTCGACCTCTTCCTCGGCGGTAAGGAGCGGTACCCTCTCTATCTCTTTTAGATACGCCTTGATCGGCTCCATTTTCCCTCGTTGTTATTTTTTATTTGTCAATACTGCCTGCGCCGCCGCAAGTCTCGCTATTGGGACCCTGAACGGCGAGCAGCTGACATAGTCCATTCCAGCCCTGTGGCAGAATTCTATGGAACGCGGATCTCCGCCATGCTCTCCGCAGATGCCGACTTCGAGGCCCTTGCGCCCTTTTCTTCCGCGCTCGATGCCGATCTTGATTATCTCGCCGATCCCCTGCTGGTCTATCGTCTGGAACGGGTCGTCAGCCAGGATGCCCTTCTTCAGGTACTCCGGCACGAACCCTCCGATATCGTCACGAGAGAAACCGAATCCCATCTGGGTCATGTCATTGGTCCCGAACGAGAAGAACTGAGCGACGGACGCCAGCTTATCGGCGACTATAGCCGCCCTGGGTATCTCTATCATCGTGCCGAACATGTGCTTGATGGATTTCAGGTTATATTTCTCGAGCACCTCCGCATAGACCTTTTTGGCTATGGCCAGCTGGTCCTCAAGCTCTTTCACGTCGCAGACGACCGGGATCATGATCTCAGGATAAGGCTTTTTGCCTTCCTTGACCAGCTCGGCCGCGGATTCGAGTATCGCGCGTATCTGCATCTCGCTTACCTCGGGATACGTGATCCCAAGGCGCACGCCGCGGTGGCCCATCATCGGGTTGGATTCGTGCAATCCCTCGGCGCGCCTTGAAAGCTCATCCATGGATATGTTGAGGTCTTTCGCGAGCTGTTCGAGCTTCTCCCTCTCGCGCGGTACGAACTCATGTAGCGGCGGGTCGAGCAGCCTTATGACGACCGGGTATCCGTCCATCGCCTCTATCGTGCCCTTTATATCTTTCTTGACGAACGGGAAGAGTTCGTTTATGGCCTTCTTCCTCTCTTCCAGCGTCTTGGAAACTATCATCTTCCTGAGGATGAATAACGGTTCGTCGGCGCCCTTCCCGTAGAACATATGCTCCGTCCTGAAGAGGCCGATGCCTTCCGCGCCGAAAAGGCGCGCTCTCCTTGCGTCCTCGGGTGTGTCGGCATTCGTCCTGACTCCGAGCTTCTTTATCGAGTCGCAGACCTTCAGGTAGCTGTCCAGGAGCAGGTTCTCCTCCGAAGCGTCCATCATCGGGAGCTTGCCTTCATAGACGTTCCCTTTGGTCCCGTTAAGGGTTATCCAGTCCCCTTCCTTCAGCGTCTTGCCTTCCGACTTAACCTCTTTATTCTGGTAATCTACGTGCAGCCCGCCGCAGCCGACTATACAGCATTTGCCCCAGCCGCGCGCGACAAGCGCCGCGTGCGAGGTCATGCCGCCCCTGGCCGTAAGCACGGCCTCGGCCGCCCTCATGCCCTCAACATCCTCAGGGTTAGTCTCTTCGCGGACTAAAATGACATCCTTGCCCTGCTTCTTCCACTCAACGGCATCATGGGCAGAAAATACTATCTGGCCGCATGCCCCGCCGGGCCCCGCCGGAAGGCCTTTAGCCATCGGCTTATGCGCCGCCTCGACCTTGGGGTCGATGACCGGATGCAAAAGCTCGTCCAGCTGTGAAGGCGTTACGCGCATCACAGCGATCTCTTTGTTGATCAGTTTTTCCTTTAGCATATCGACGGCCATGCGGACCGCGGCCGGGCCGTTACGTTTTCCGGAACGGCACTGCAGCATGAAGAGCCTGCCCTTTTCGATGGTGAACTCTATATCCTGCATGTCATGATAATGCTTTTCCAGGCGCCTGCGGAAATCTACAAGCTCCTTGTAGATATTCGGCATGGCCTGTTCGAGGGTCTTTAGCGATTTATTATGCTCCGACCTCGAGTATGTATTTAGCGGCGCCGGCGTCCTGATTCCCGCTACGACGTCCTCGCCCTGCGCGTTGATAAGGAACTCGCCGTAGAAGCCGTTCTCGCCGTTGCCGGGGTTGCGCGTGAACGCGACGCCCGTCGCTGAGTCCTCGCCCATGTTGCCGAAGACCATCGTTTGCACGTTTACTGCGGTGCCCCATTCGTCCGGGATACCCTCTATACGGCGATAGCTGATGGCGCGCTTGCCGTTCCACGACGCGAACACCGCGCCGATGCCGCCCCAGAGCTGTTCCATCGGGTCATCGGGGAACTCTTTCTTTAAGGTTTCCCTTATCTTGGCCTTGAACTGGCTGCAGAGGACCTTGAGGTCATCCGCGTTCATGTCGGTATCGCTGGTATAGCCCTTTTCTTTCTTGAGCTTATCCATTACCCTTTCCAGCTGCTTGCGTATACCCATATCGTCGGCGGGTTCTATGCCGGCGGCTTTTTCCATTACAACGTCCGAATACATCATAATAAGACGGCGGTATGCGTCATAAACAAAGCGCGTGTTGCCGCCGCTCTGCTTTATGAGGCCCGGTATCGTCTTTTCGGTCGTGCCAACGTTCAATACCGTCTCCATCATTCCAGGCATCGACTTGCGGGCTCCCGAGCGGACCGATACGAGCAACGGGCATGACGGGTCGCCGAACTTCCTGCCCATCAGTTTCTCCACCTGCGCCAGCGCCTTATTTACCTGGTCCTTAAGGATCGGCGGATATGTCCTCTTATTGTCATAGTAATACGTGCATACTTCCGTGGTTATGCTGAATCCGGGCGGAACAGGAAGCTTAAGGTCCTTATGGCCGGCCATTTCAGCCAGGTTGGCGCCTTTGCCGCCCAGCAGGTTCTTCATGCTCTCATTGCCGTCGGCTTTTCCGCCGCCGAACGAGTAGACGTACTTCATCTTGCCCTTCGCTGTCTTCGAGACCTTTTTACTCCCCATCTTCGTCAGTCGCTCCTTTTGTAATATTGTTGGTTTATTGAAGCTTTATTTTTGACAGGTCGGCCGCGCCGTCCACATAGACCGCATATATGCATTTCATCAGCGACAACCTGTTGAATCTTAATGCCTGGTCGTCCGCGTTGACGACGACTTTTTCGAAGAAGAGATGTATCGGGCCCGAGAAGGCTTCCGCGTACAGCTTTGTCGCGGCCGCGTAATCTCCCGACCTTATCTTCTCCTCTATCTTTTCCCTGCTCTTCCCGTAAATATCCCAGAGCTCGTTCTCAAGCTGTTCCTTGAACAGCTCCGTCCTGACCTTAAGGTCATTTTCCTTAAAATCCTTGGCGCCCTTAAGTATATTGGAGACCCGCTCAACTACTTTTGCGGCCTCCAGGAAATACTTGGCTTGGGATATGGAGGAAAGGTCATCAAGTTTCTTGCCGAGCCTGTCGAACCTTCCGATTCCCGGCGACAAAACAGAATCTATGATATCATCTTTATAGTTTTTGTCCAGCAAAATATTCTTCAGCCGTTCCCTCTGGAAGGCCAATATCTGCGACCTTACGGCCTTCCTGTCGCAGGCTATCGTATTGCCGTAAAGCTCGGACGCCTTGTCGATCAGGCCGTCCAGCGACACCGGGTATTTCCTTTCCGAGAGGATCTTCAGCAGCCCGAGGGATGCCCTGCGTATCCCGTAAGGGTCTTCGCTGCCTGTCGGTATCATGCCTATGGAGTAGAACCCGACTATCGCGTCGATCTTATCGGCTATCGCCAAAACGCATGAGACGTTGCCTGCCGGGAGCGGGTCATTGGGGCCTTTAGGTAGGTAATGCTCATATATCGCCTTTGCCACGTCCCTGTCTTCCCCTGTCCGGACGGCATATTCCCTCCCGACTATCCCCTGCAGGTCCGGGAACTCCTTGACCATCTGGGTCACGAGGTCCGTCTTGCATAACAGCACCGCCATCTCAATTTTCTTCTTTTCGTCATCGGGAAGTTTCAGGGCGTCCGCGATATAGCGCGACAGTTCCCTGAGCCTTCCGACGCGGTCATACATCGTTCCGAGCTTTGCCTGGAATACCACTCCTTTAAGCAGGTCTATCCTGTCTTCCAGCCTCGTCTTAAGGTCCTCTTTAAGGAAGAACATGCTGTCCTTCAGCTTCGCGTTAAGGATCGCCTCGAATGTACTGCATATGCCGGAGATATCCTTGCGTTTGCCGTTCAGTACCCCGACAAAAGCCGGGAGGGCCCTGCCCTTCGCGTCTTTAAGCAGGAATATTTTCTGGTTCTTTGCCATGGAGCTTTCAAGCACCTCTACCGGAAGGTCGAGATAGTCTTTTGAGAACTTGCCGGTAAATCCCGAGGGAGACTCTGACAGGTATGAGACCGTATCGAGCAAGGCCGTATTGAACTCCCCTGAGGCGCCTTCAGCCTTCGCTGATGCCTTAAGCAGGGACAATATCCTGTCTTTTCTCTTTTCTCCGTCCGGTTCAATGCCGAATTTCTTCAGTTTCAGGAAATAGTCTTTTACGGATCTGATCCTGACCGGGCCCATAACAGCGCTCTCGTACCTGGGCATGCGGATAAAGTCTGACGAGGAGAGGGAGCCGAATTTGAATCCTATCGTCTCATCCCCAAGCAGCGCGAGGACGTATCTTATGGGCCTTGCGAACTTGACGCCGCCCGCCTCAGGCCATTTCATTACCTTGGGGAATTTCAGCGAGCCGATCGCTTTAGGCAGTATGTCGGCGAGCACCTTCTTGACGGGCAGCGATTCCATCGCGCGTTCGATGAAGAGGTACTCCCCTTTCGGCGTATTCTCGATCTTGATATCCCTTATCTCCGCTCCCTTGGATTTCAGGAACCCCAGGCATGCCGGGGTGGGCTTTCCGTCCTTGTCGAATGCCGCCGCTTTCGAGGGGCCGCTGATCTTCTCCCTCTGCGATTCCTGCCTGGAAGAGATGCCTTCCGCGAGCACGATCAGCCTTACCGGAGTGGCGTATGATGTTATCCTGCCGAAACCGATGCGCGCATCCTTAAGGCCGGACTCTATGTTCGCGCGGAGCTGGTCCTTTGCCGGAGGTATGTAGCCTGCCGGAAGTTCTTCGCAGCCTATCTCAAGCAGGAGATCCCTTTGCGTATTCTTCTTTTCTTTCATTTGTTGTCCGTATTCTCCAGGTAAAGCGCAGCGCATGATTTTGCGAGGTTCCTGACCCTCGCTATATATGTCGGGCGTTCTGTGGTGCTGACCGCGCCGCGCGCATCCATCATATTGAACGCGTGGGATGTTTTGAGCATGAACTCGTATGCGGGTACCAGCAGCTTTTCAGCCAGCAGCCTCTTCGCTTCTTTCTCATACAGGGTGAAGAGTTCCATGTGTATCTTCGGATCGCTGACCTCGAAATTATACTTCGAACACTCTATCTCGTCGTTCCTGTGTATGTCGCCGTATGTATGCGTATCATCCCATTTAAGCTTATAAAAGTCGTATTGCCCCTGGATGAACATCGCTATCCTCTCGAGCCCGTAGGTTATCTCGCACGGTATCACCTCGAGCTCAATGCCGCCGACCTGCTGGAAATATGTGAACTGGGTGACCTCGAGGCTGTCGAGCCAGACTTCCCATCCGAGGCCTGAAGCCCCGAGCGTCGGGGATTCCCAATCGTCCTCAACAAACCTGAAGTCATGTTTCTTGAGGTCTATGCCGAGGCTCTCGAGGCTCTCGAGATACAGCGCCTGCACGTCCGCCGGCGCGGGCTTGAGTATCACCTGGTACTGGTAATAATGCTGGGCCCTTAGCGGGTTATCCGCGTACCTGCCGTCCGTAGGGCGCCTCGAGGGTTGGACGAACGCTGCATTCCAGGGCTTCTTGTCAAGGCTTCGCAGGAAGGTCAGCGGGTGGAATGTCCCCGCGCCCACTTCTATGTCGTAAGGCTGGGCAAGAAGGCATCCCTTTCCGGCCCAGTACTTCTGGAGGCCCATTATAAGATCCTGGAAAGTCATGGTTTTTTTCTTCATCTCTTTAACCTCTGGAGCTCCTTTATGAATTTTTTTGACTTGAGCGGCCTGTCAAGGTGCGTCGTTATCAACCTGTCGACCAGCGGCCCGAGCTCGTCGGAAACCGGCTTCGATATCCTGAACTTGAGCAGCGAATCCCATCCCGCGCTTTTAAGGCGGTTGAAGGTCTGTGCCGTGCCCATAGACACCTTTATATGCCCGACCGATGCGCCTTCGGCGGTCGGGCCGAATCCCAGCAATGTCAGGAAGCGTATTTCGAAGATCCGGACTATCTTTACCGGTTCCATCCCCTTTGCGAGCAGCTTAAAGCAGCCCAGCAGCAGTTCGAATATCTCCTCGCTCTTCTCCGCGGGTTCGGTAAGCCGGTCGGCCAGCTCCGCGAGATACGACGCGTATGCGATGGCGTTCAGGTCCTTGCGTATGCCGAAAAACCCGTCCATCAGGTCGCATTGCGTAATGTTCTGGAAATCGTTCCTCGGCTTTTCATAGAACACTATCTTATTGAGGCCGAACAGCTCTGCCCGGCTTCCGTATCTCGAACGGTCGCCGCGTATGCCCTTCAGGATCCCCTTTATCTTCCCGAAATCCTTCGAGTAAAAAGTGGCGATCATACTGGTTTCCCTGAGGTCGCGCCTGTTAAGGACCAGCGCTTCAGTCGTCTGTATCGCCATTCTTCTTCTTTATCGTTACCCTGTCGGGCAGCGGGATGATCCCTCCCGATATTATTAATTTAAGGGCTTCTTCTATGCTTATGTCGAGCGGGATTATCTCATCCTCAGGCACCAAGATAAGAAATCCCGACGTCGGCGTCGGAGTGGTCCCGATCAGGACGCTTATCAGCCTCTTGCCGGTACCGTCATGTATAGTCTCCTTGCCCTCAGAAGTGACGAATCCTATTGCGTATATCCCTTTTCGCGGATATTCGACAAGCACCGCTCTTTTTATGATCCCCTGCGTCTGCCCGAGAAGCGCGTGGCTTATTTCCTTGAATGCCATGTATATCTTACCGAGCATCGGGAACTGCGTGAATCTCCTCTCCGCATAAGAGAATAATCTCCTCAGTAAGATGAGCCTTGTCGCGAAACCGATAAAGGCGATAAGGAGCACAATAAAGATGAATACGAGCGTTTTGGCCGCGATCTCCAGCAGCCTGCTGTCAAAGATATAGGTTTTAAGCAACATGACGATAGGTTCCAGTAGCAACTGGTTGGCCCTGTCGATTATGAATTTCACGAGCCAGATAGTCAGAATCGCCGGCAGGATGACTGCCAGGCCCGGTAAAAAGTTTTTTCTTAGGAATTTGAACATATCAGCCCCTGTATAAGTATTGGAATATCAATAAGGTCACAAGTATACCGAGCGTTGAGCCGGCGATCGCTTCCCAGGATGTATGTATCCCCTTCTTTACCCTTGATATCGCGATAAGCATGGCCATGACTAATACGAGCGATACTATGATGACGCTGTCGGACAGGAACGCCGTTATCGTAAATATTGAGAAAGCGAAAGCCGAATGGCCGCTCGGCCAGCCTCCCCTGAAAGGCGTGCCCTTGTGCAGGACGAGCTTAGTGGTAATGACCAGTGTCAGCACGAGCACCAGCGCGATGAAGGTCAGGTGCCACGGGGACTGCCTGATCCTCAACATCGCGTCCGAAAGGTTAAGTATGCTGAGCTTCTTGAAGAATACGAGATACCCTACGATGACCGCATACACTGAAGCCACGAATACGCATCCCGCCGCGATATCCTTGGCCATCTTGGCCATGTGATGGAATTCCTTCGTGAATATATCCACTGCGATCTCGAGCGCCGTGTTGAACATCTCTGCGACTATAACCATCGTGACCGCGCCCATCAGCAGAATGAACTCGACCGTAGTCAGCTGCAGGATCACGCCCAAAAACAGCACTGCCGCGCCAGCAAAGAAATGTATCCTCATATTCCGCTGGGTCTTCAGCGTATATTTAAGGCCTTCTATGGCATAATTTAAGGAATCGGTGAGTCCGCGTTTTTTCATAGCTTTTCCAGCATCCTCGTTTCCATGCTCCGCATCTCTTTTGCCTCCGCGGCAGACGTATCGTCATAACCGCAGAGATGGAGTATCCCGTGTATTATATATAATTTAAGTTCATCCGCGAGTGTATTCCCGAACCGCCTTGCGTTCTTCCTGGCCGTGTCCACGGATATCGCTATGTCGCCGGTATCGAAAGCCAGCACGTCGGTCGCGCCCTTCCTGTGCTTGAACCTGCCGTTGAGGCGCCGCATGGCCGGGTCACCTACGAATAATATGTTTATGCGGCAGCCCTTCCGGCCAAGCGCCGCAAGCGTTTTTTGCGCGTATGAGGCGGCGGCCTTGCAGGTGAACGGTATCTTTGCCTTCTCCGTGAATGCCGCGGTGCCGCGGCTCCTACGAGCCGTTCTTGTCCTTGCCATTAGGATATTGGACCCTTGTATGATAGACGCCGGTCAGTACTTTTGTAAAGGTGGCGGCTATCATGTTCAGGTCCTTCAGGGTAAGGTCGCATTCATCCAGCTGGCCGTCTATGAATTTATTATTTATGATCCTTCTCACCAGCTCTTCCAGGTTTGAAGGAGTGGGGTTCTGTAATGTGCGCGAAGCGGCCTCTACCGAATCCGCAAGATGCACGATAGCGGTCTCCTTTGTCTGGGGTTTAGGGCCGGGATACCTGAACCCCTCCTCCTCAAGCTTTGCGAGGTCTTCGACGGATTCAAGGGCCCGCTGGTAAAAATAATATATTAGGCCGGTCCCGTGGTGCTGTTCTATGAAATCCATCAGCGCGCTGTTGAGGCCGGCCTTCTTGGCTTTCTCGAGCCCGTCCTTGACATGGTTAATTATAATGAGGCTGGACATGGTCGGCGCCAGTTTATCGTGCTGGCTTTCCGATACCATCTGGTTCTCCGCGAAATACTCCGATTTCTCTACCTTGCCTATATCATGGTAATAGGAGCCGACCCTTGCCAACAGGCCGTTTGCCCCTATTGAATCGCAGGCGGATTCCGCGAGGTTGCCAACGATAAGGCTGTGATGGTAGGTCCCCGGCGCCTTTAGTATCAGTTCTTTCAGGAGCGGTTTGTTCGGGTCCGCGAGCTCCAGCAGCGATATATTCGTCGTAATGTGGAACAGCGATTCGAAGATATGGAGCGTCCCGACTATTATCACGCCGACCGCGAGGCCGTTCATCAGGTACATGGCGGCATCCTTGAATATCGCGTCGCTTTCCAGGTTATTGAGTATCCCGAGGCCTATAGCGCAGAAGGCGTTTATTACGCCTACTACGACGCCCGCCTTGAACAGTTCGGACCTGTTGCGGACAGACCTTACCATGTAGATGCCGATAATGCTTCCGGAGATGAATATCAGGGACGAGTCGAAGCGTTCACCGACGACAAGCCCGGCCAGCAGGCACGTGACAACGGCTATTAATATGGCCGGCCTGACACCCAGCAATAATCCGGCAAGTATCGGTGCGATGGCAACGGGCACGAAATATGCGGGCCCTCCGGAAAGGGCTATCGCCTTCCCGATGGCCGTTATCACTACCACTATAAGGGCGATAAGGAAAAGATGCCTGTTATTTGAGTATATGGCAGGTTCGTAATACTTGAAATAAAGGCCCGGCATCATCACCAGCACGATGACTACAAGGGCTATGCCGAGGATCGAGAGCGCGAATTTCTTCTCGGACACCGAGAGCGCCCTTATCGCCTCGAATTTCGCGATATGGAAAGGCGTTACCTTCTCGCCCCTCTTGATTATGAGCTCACCCTGAAGCACATCCAGGAGCTTTTCCTGCGGGGGGATCGAAGATATGGCCCTCTCCCTCCTGGCAGAAGTCTCCACGATATTCGGCTTCAGGTCCGGCGCGGCCGCGCCGGAGCATATGGTCTTCAGCACAGCCTTCAGTTTATTATCGGTAATGTCAGGTTCGTTGAATTGCGGGACCGGGACCTCTGACGGGACCCTGACGGACTTTGCTTCGGCGTCCGATTCGGACTTGGCCGTCAGGTTCCTTATCCGGATAACGTTCTTACCCTGCTTCTTGAGGCTGTCCTTTTCATCGGGCGATATTATGCCCTGGGAAAATGCGTCATCCATGCATTTCAGCAGTAACGGTTCCGCATTTTCGGTATCGGAGGATTGCAGCAATACTTTGAGGTCGCCGTCGGAAAGGCCGAATTTATTCGCGGACCTCGCGCGCACAAGTTTTTCCTCGGAGCTTATCGTCTCGACGGAACGCAATTCCCTGACGGTCGAGAAGAGCGCCTTTATATTCTGCGAGGTAATATCATATACGCCGGGATCTATGTCATACACGTCCTTTACCGCGAGCGCCGCGTTGTTCTTCTTCTCCGCGGTCTTATCGTCGTCTATCCCTGCGTTGAAAGAGAAGTCTATGGGGGCGTATATATCCCTGTCCGCGACCTTCCCGACCTGCGGCTGTCCGCCGTAAGGCGTCTTGCCGATATAGATGACCGAAACGATGGATATGCATGCAACTATCGCGATAAACAGCCTTACCGATATGTTCTTCGGTAGAAAGCCGGGTTTCCTGAACATCTCCTTGTATAACATGTTATTTACCGTTATACCTTTCGTATGCCCTTATGATGTCCTGTACCAGCTCATGCCTTACGACGTCATCGCCCGAGAAGTAGGTGAACTTGATCCCTTCTATCTCTTTCAGGACCTCCTGCGACTGTACCAGGCCTACCGCCCTGCCTCCGGGCAGGTCGCTTTGCGTGAGGTCTCCTGTTATCACGGCCTTGGAATCAAACCCAAGCCGCGTAAGGAACATCTTCATCTGCTCTGCCGTCGCGTTCTGCGCTTCGTCCAGGATTATGAAGGAATCGTTCAGTGTCCTTCCCCTCATGAAAGCAAGCGGCGCGACCTCTATCACGCCCCTGGCCAGGAATCTCTCGACCTTGTCCAGGTCCATCATCTCATATAAGGCGTCGTACAGGGGCCGCAGATACGGCGAGATCTTTTCCTCGAGGTCTCCCGGGAGAAAGCCGAGGCTCTCTCCGGCCTCGACCGCAGGCCTCGTCAGAACGATCCTGCTGACATGCCCCAGCTTCAGCGCGTTTATCGCCATTGCCATGGCAAGATAGGTCTTGCCTGTCCCCGCGGGGCCGATCCCGAAAACGATATCGAATTGCCTGATCGCGTCGACATAAGCTTTCTGTCCCGCCGTCTTAGGCGTGACAAACAGTTTCTTGGACATGATATCTATCTTATCAAGATAGATGGAATGCAGGTCTATGTTCGGGCTGCCCTGCAAGGCCTTGATGGCGTAAAGTATCTCGTGCTGATGGACTGCGCGCCCCATCCTGATAATGTCCAGCAGCTGCTCAAAGAGCTTGGAGGCATTCTCGACCTTCTTGCCGTCGCCGCCTATAGTAAGGTTCTCTCCTCGGGCGGTTACCTTTACGTCGAACTCACGTTCGATCGCCTTCAGGTTCTCGTCGTGCCGCCCGAACAGAACGCGCGCTTCCTCGTCGTTTACAAGCTTAAAGGTCTTGTCCATTATCCGTTATTTTATGTATTCGTTTACCTTGATATCCGAAATGCCTTCCTTCGGTATCCTTATCGTCATGCCCGGGCGGAGCTTGTCCGGGGATTTCAGGATATCGCTGTTGGCGTTGAATATCTTCTTCCAGTTCTTCGTGGTCCCGAAGCACTTCATCGATATCTTCTGGAGCGTGTCATTCTTCTGGACTTTGTAGTCGACGAATTCTTCCTTTACTTCCACGTCGATCTCCTCTACAACCGTCTCTGAGGCAGATGATGTTTCGTAATTCGTGGCAGGCGCAGCCGCCTCAGCGGGCTTCTTCGGCACCCTGTTCTCCCTCTCGAGCGAAGGGACTTCTACCTGGACCTCGATGTACTCCCTGGTGGTCTTCCTGTCGCCCGCGGCAGGCGCCGTTCCCGTCAGGTAGCCGCGGTTGCCCGAAGCGGTGGTGAGCTCCTGGTCGACCCTCTCCCTGGTGACCATTTTAGTGTTGACCGAGCATCCCGCGAGTGATACGACCATAGCAGCCAAAGCTGCAGCCAAAGCGAATAACACGACAAACTTCTTCATGTTCCCCTCCTTTTATTTTTTTGGAGTTAGCCCGGTAAGGGCTATGCCCAATTCCTTTAATTGTTTTTCAGATACGTCCGAGGGCGCGCCGGTCATGAAGCAGACCGCCTTCTGCGTCTTCGGGAACGCTATCACATCCCTTATACTATCAGTGCCGGTCATCATTGCGACAAGCCTGTCGAGGCCGGGGGCTATCCCGCCGTGCGGGGGCGCGCCGTAAGAGAACGCTTCGAGCAGGAAGCCGAACCTTGCCTGTATCTCCTGCTCGCTCAAGCCGATGGCCCTGAACAGCTTGAATTGTGTTTCACGGTCGTGGATCCTTATGGAACCCGAACTGATCTCCACCCCGTTCAATACGAGGTCGTAGGCTTTTGCCCTGACCTTTGACGGGTCTTTTTCTATAAGGCCGGTATCCTCGTCATAAGGCGCGGTGAACGGATGATGTTCCGCTTCCCACCGTTTCTCCTCGTCGTTATATTTGAACCACGGGAACTCGACAACCCACAGGAAATTGAATTTGTTCTTGTCGATGAGGCCGTATTTTTCGGCAAGGTGAAGCCTCAGGTGCGCGAGTGTCTCGTTCACGGTGCCCTTCTTGTCGGCGACCGCGAATATCATGTCGCCCTTGTCCGCCTTCATTTTGGCCGCAACTGCCTGTAATTGCGGCATACTGAAGAATTTCGTTATCGGCGATTCGAGCCCGTTATCGGTTACCTTAAAATAGGCGAGCCCCTTGGCGCCCTCTTTTATCGCGAATTCGGTCAGGCTGTCGATCTCGCTTCTCGATATGTCGGCCTTCCCCTTAAGGTTCAACGCCTTTATGATCCCTCCGGAGGCGATGACCTTCTCGAATGCCTGGAACTGGCTCCCCTTAAGCGTTTCCGTAAGGTCCTCCAACTCCATGCCGAAGCGGGTATCCGGTTTATCTATGCCGAACCTGTCTATGGCTTCGCTGTGCTTGATCCTCATAAAAGGCGTTTTAAGGTCGACGCCGATAGCGCCGGAGAATATCTCCTTTATGAGGCGTTCGGCCAGGTCGAGTACATCGTCGACATCGACGAACGACATCTCAATATCTATCTGGGTGAATTCCGGCTGCCTGTCCGCCCTGAGGTCCTCATCGCGGAAACATTTGGCTATCTGGAAATACCTGTCCATGCCGGCGACCATAAGTATCTGCTTGAACAGCTGCGGCGATTGCGGCAGCGCGAAGAACTTTCCCGGATTCACGCGGCTCGGCACGAGGTAGTCCCTTGCGCCTTCCGGGGTGGACTTCGTCAGGACGGGGGTATCAAACTCTATGAATCCTTCCCTGTCCAGGAAACTGCGCGTTATCTGGCATACCCTGTGCCTTGTCACGAGCTTGTCGCGCGAACACTTGCGCCTGAGGTCGACGAACCTGTACGTATACCTGAGCTCCTCGGATATCTGGCTGTCATCCTCTATCTCGAAAGGCGGGGTCTTCGCGGTATTGAGGATGGTCAGTTTTGCCGCGGCTATCTCGATCTCGCCCGTCTTGATCTTCGGGTTATCCGTGCCTTTCGGCCTGAGCGATACCTCCCCGTCGACCATTATGACAAATTCACTGCGGAGCCCTTCGGCTGTGTCATGGAGTTCCTTCGACAAGGCCGGGTTGAAGACTATCTGCGTAAGGCCGTACCTGTCGCGCAGGTCTATGAATATCAGCCCGCCGTGGTCCCGCCTCCTGTGTACCCATCCCGCAAGAGTGACTTTCTTTCCCGCTTCCTTGGCTGTCAATTCGCCGCAAGTATGCGTCCTTTTCATCTATTTAACGAAGATCCTTTCTATCTCTGCTACAAACTCGTGTTCCGGCAAGGCCCTCTGTTCCTTTGTGGCCATATTGCGCAAAGTAAGCGTGTGGGCCTTAAGTTCGTCCTCGCCGATTATCGCGGTGTATTTGGCGCCGAGCCTGTCCGCCGAGCGCATCTGGGCCTTGAGCGATTTCCCCTCGTAATCGAGCTCGCAGGAGATGCCGCCCCTGGTCCTCAATTCGTTCGCGATATTGAACGCGACGCGGTATTCCTCCTCGCCCATCGTTGCAAAATATAAGCATATGCCTTCCGGTATCACCGGGGTCTCGTCCAACGCCATGACGGTCCTCTCCATGCCGAGAGCAAAACCGCAGGCTCCCCTTGCGGGCCCTCCGAGCTCCTCGACAAGGTTATCGTACCTGCCGCCGGCCCCTATCGCATCCTGTGCGCCGAGCTTCTTATGCGTCACTTCGAAAGTCGTCTTTGTATAGTAGTCCAGGCCCCTTACGAGATAGGGATCGACCGTGTAGTTTATTTTGAGTTCGTCCAGGGACCTTCTTACGCTGTCAAAATGCGATTTACAGTCCGGGCAAAGGCATTCCGGGGTTCCCTTGAATATCATCCTGACAGAGTTCCTGCAGGATTCGTTCTTGCAGTCGAGAATGCGCAGGATATTCTTCTCGTAACGGACCTTGCAGTCATCGCAGAGCCTATCCTGGCCTCCCGAGAGCGTTTTACGCAGCCCGTCAGCGAGGGCTATCTTATCTTTGGGGCAGCCAAGGGAGTTAATTTTTATATTATATCCGATCACCCCGAGGGAATCCAGCAGGCCTGCCATAAGGGCTATTACCTCGGCGTCCAGATGCGGGCTTTGGGAACCTATTGCTTCTACCCCGATCTGGTGGAATTGCCGCATCCTGCCGGCCTGCGGCCTTTCGGCCCTGAACATCGGGCCCATGTAGAATAATTTAACGAAGCCCATCTCGTTTACGAGGTTGTTCTCGAGGTAAGCCCTGACGACCGATGCCGTAGCTTCCGGCCGCAGCGTTATCGACCGCTCGCCCCGGTCGATAAAGGTGAACATCTGCTTCTCGACTATATCTGTGCCCTCACCAAGGGAACGTACGAATAAAGACGATTCCTCTATTACCGGGGTGCGTATCTCCATATATCCGAAAGCACCGAAGACGGCCCTGGCTTTCGCCTCAAGGGTCGTCCATAATTTTGCATCTTTTAGCAGGAGATCTTTAGTCCCCCGCAATGCCTTAACTTGTTCTCTCATAAAGGGATGCTCGGCGCGAAGGATGCCGGTTATCTGACCTTTTGCTTCATAATAAGCCCTGGCTTAAATACTGCCACTTTTTTGGGCGGTACGGGTACCGTTACTCCGGTCCTCGGGTTCCGTCCTGTCCTTCCCCGCCTGGATTTGACCTTGAATATCCCGAAATTCCTGAGCTCGACAGTCTCGTTATTGGACAGTGCCTCGACGATCATGTCCAGCGTACGCTGCACGATCAGCTTGACGTCTACCTGCTTCAAGCCTGTTTCGTTGGCAATTTGCAGCACGATCTCTTTTTTTGTCATATATGGCCTCCTTAGGGATTATTACAAAGTATCCGTAAATTACTATTACTATTATAGTTAGTAATGAGGCATTTTGTCAAGTCTTGAATGACACGACGCCGTCGCCTAACAGCCTTTCGATCTCCGTTGTCAGGCTGTCGGAGGGCTCGACCTTCAGTTTATCCTCGACCGAGATCTCGAACCTTTTGCCATCGGCCATCTTGAAGTGCAGGTATACGGGAGCTGTCCCGGGGTGGGATTCGAGGACGGTCTTTAGCCTGTTCATCGATTCTTCGCCTATCCCGGCGTCAAGGCTTATTATGATCGCCTGGGTGTATTTTCTCTGGATCTCATCCAGCGGGATGATATCGTTCGCCATTATCTTAGGCCTGTCTTCCCTGAGGTTCAGCTTTCCCTTTACGCAGACTATCGCGTCCTTCTTTATGTATTTTTCCGTATTGGCGAATGCCTTCGGGAAGACGAGGACCTCCACCGCGCCGGTCAGGTCCTCAATGCTCATGATGGCCATCTTCTCGCTCTTGGCCTTGGTTATGGTGAATTTAAGCTTTGATATTATGCCGCCGAGGTTTATCTCCTCATCCGGCCTCCTCTTCCCGAGGTCTTTTACCGAACAGGTCGAATAGGAACGTATGAGTTTATCGTATTTGGCTAGCGGATGGCCTGTGACGTAGAAGCCGAGCATCTCCTTCTCGAAGGCCAGGAGCTGGCTCTCGGGCCATTCCGGGATCTTCGGCACTTCATGCCTCCTGGTCGTGTGGGCTTTTGAATGCGCGCCGAACTCCTCGAAGAATGTCGATTGGCCGCTTGCCCCTTCCCTGTGCGAATTCGCCCCGCATTCAAGGCAGTCATCGAGCATCGCCGTAAGCTGTGACCTGTGGAGGCTGAATTCGTCGAACGCTCCGCATTTTATGAGGCTTTCCAGCACCTTCCTGTTCGCCAGCCTCAGGTCCGCGCGTTCGCAGAAGTCGTAGAGGTTCTTGAACTTGCCCGAC
>JBAYMW010000018.1:0-18053 GCA_041663405.1 Candidatus Omnitrophota bacterium
CTCATACTCCTGGACGCGTTCACTACGGAGCATTCTTCCAGGACGATAGCCATGCAGTCCGCGACAGATAACGCGGTAGAGCTGATAGACAGCCTGACATTGATGAGGAACAAGGCGCGCCAGGCATCGATAACCAACCAAGTCCTTGAAGTTGCGACTTCCGCGGAAGCACTTAAATAGGGGAAATTTCAATGGCATATGGAGAGATACTTCAGGTAATAGGCCCAAGCGTGGATATCAGGTTCCCCGAGCATGAATTGCCGAGGATATTGAACGCCGTAAAGATCGAGGACAAGGACAGGGGTATAGACCTCACGCTTGAGGTAGCCCAGCATATCGGCAATAATACCGTCAGGTGCATATCGCTCGCCTCGACGGACGGGCTCGTGCGCGGGATGAAGGCGCTGGACACGGGCTCACCGATAACGGTCCCCGTAGGACAGCAGACCTTGGGCAGGATATTTAACCTTCTCGGCACCCCGATAGACAATAAGGGCGCGCTCGCCAGTCCCGATAAGAGGTATTCGATACACCGCGACCCTCCCTCCTTCGAAGAGCAGCTTACCGTATCTTCGATGCTCGAGACGGGGTTGAAGGTCATAGACCTCCTCGCGCCGTACCCGAAAGGCGGCAAGATAGGCCTCTTCGGCGGAGCCGGTGTCGGAAAAACGGTCATCGTCATGGAGCTCATTCGCAATATAGCGACCGAACACGGCGGCATATCGGTCTTCGGGGGCGTCGGGGAACGCACGAGAGAAGGCAACGACCTATGGCTCGATCTTAATGAATCGGGCGTCGTGAAAAAGACCGCGCTCGTATTCGGGCAGATGAACGAGCCGCCGGGGGCAAGGCTGCGCGTCGGGCTTTCCGCGCTTACGATGGCCGAGTATTTCCGCGACGAGGAAGGCATGAACGTGCTCCTCTTCATCGACAATATATTCAGGTTCGTGCAGGCCGGTTCTGAGGTATCCACGCTCCTCGGGCGCATGCCATCCGCCGTAGGTTACCAGCCGAACCTGGGCACGGAGATGGCCGAACTGCAGGAGAGGATCACATCCACGAAACGCGGCTCGATAACGTCGGTCCAGGCCATATATGTCCCGGCGGACGACCTTACGGATCCCGCTCCGGCCACGACGTTCTCCCATCTCGATTCCACGACGGTCCTCTCGCGAAAGATATCGGACCTCGGCATATATCCGGCCGTCGACCCTCTCGACTCCACGTCGAGGATACTCGACCCGAGGATACTCGGCGAGGACCACTATAATACGGCGAGGAACGTGCAGAAGATCCTGCAGAGGTACAAGGACCTGCAGGATATCATAGCGATCCTCGGTATCGATGAGCTTTCCGAGGAAGATAAGCAGCTGGTCGCCCGCGCGAGGAAGATACAGAAATTCTTCTCGCAGCCGTTCTTCGTCGCGGAAGCGTTTACCGGCATCAAGGGGAAATACGTGAAGCTCGAGGACACGATCAGGGGCTTCAAGATGATAATAGAGGGCAAACTCGACGACCTTCCCGAACAGGCGTTCTTCATGGTAGGCACCATCGAAGAGGCGATCGAGAAGGCCGCCCAACTGAAGAGCGACAGCGAACAGACAGATGTCCGATAAGGTTTTTAAAATAAGCATAGCTACGCCGGAGAGAGCCCTTTTTGACGGCGAGGCGTCGTCGCTGATAGCGCCCGGAAAGTCCGGGTATTTCGGCGTCCTTGTCGACCATGCCCCGTTGATCGCGATCCTCGGCCCGGGGAAGATAACAATTAAGCGCGGCGCCGCCGGGGATACGACATTCGATTGCAGGAGCGCGGGTATACTGGAAGTGCTGAAAAATAATGTCAGCATCCTTGTAGACGATGCGGAGATGGTACGATGAACCATATCCTCCAGCTGCTTTTAGCCCTCGGCATCATAATAGCTGCCGCCAAAATAGCCGGGAGCATGAGCGCCGCTATTAAGCAGCCGCCCATATTCGGCGAGATACTCGCAGGGCTCATCCTCGGCCCGAGCATCCTCAATATGATGGGCTGGCCGCTGTTCCTGCCTAGCGCGAATGAGGCGGCCCTGCCGGCGATCGGCGAGGTGGTCCACGATATCGCGGAGATAGGCGTCATCCTCCTTATGTTCATCGCGGGGCTTGAAACCGACCTGAAGGGCATTATTGCCGTGGGAAAGAACGCTTTCTGGGCGGCTGCGGGCGGCGTCATCCTCCCTATGGGTATTGGCACATGGTTTTCGATGTACGCGGGCTTCCCCCTTAAGGAATCGATATTCATAGGCACGATACTGACTGCGACATCGGTCTCTATCACTGCCCAGACCCTCATGGAAATAGGCGCGCTCAAGACTAAAGAAGGCTCGACGATATTGGGCGCGGCGGTCATAGATGACGTGATGGGGATAATAGTCTTGTCGCTGGTCGTGGCGTTCTCGATAAACCCGCCGCAGGCATCCGGAGGCATCTATTCTGCCGTATGCCCGATTGGCCTGCTTATGCTTCAGATATCCGTATTTTTCGCCGCAGCGATACTTATAGGCGCGAAGTTCTTCGACAGGATACTCGATTACGCGGTAAAGCTCACCTCTTCCCACGCCCTCTTCGCTATGGCGCTCATATTATGTTTTCTTTACGCTATCGGCGCCGAATATTTCGGAAAGGTCGCCGCTATAACCGGTTCGTATATCTGCGGCGTGATGATGACGAGGTCAAAGCATTTCGATAAGATACTGGACTCCGCAAAGACCTTCGCGTATCCGCTCTTCGTGCCGGTATTCCTCGTAGACATAGGTTTGCGCGCGAATGCGCGCGAGCTTGGCGGGAATATGCCGTTCGTCGTAGGTATTGTCCTCATTGCGATAGCCGCAAAGGTGGCGGGATGCATGGCAGGCGCGCGGGCTACCGGTTTCAACAACAGGGAATCTTTCAGGGTAGGCATCGGCATGATATCAAGGGGCGAGGTCGGCTTGATAATTGCCGGTTACGGGCTCGGGCACGCGATAATACAGAAGGACGTCTTCTCCGCAATGGTAATAATGGTCCTCATTACGACCCTTGTCACCCCTCCGCTTTTACGCATGGTATTCCCGAAGAAAAAACTGATAGAGCTGTAGGCCTTATTTCCTGCTGCCCGGCTTTACGATGGGTTTTCCCGCCTTGCATAACGGGCATTCTTCCGGACGGAATGTATCGATCTTCAATTTGGCTAGAGATTTGAACGGCGCGCTGAATTTAGCCTTCCCTCCCGACCTGTCTATGATGGCTCCGACCCCGACGACTTTCGCGCCGAGGCTTTTCACGAGATCCGCGACTTCCCTCGCCGAGCCTCCGGTAGTGGTAACGTCCTCTATGACTATGACCCTGTCGGCCGGCGAGAGCGCAAATCCGCGCCTCAATGCCATCTTTCCTTCTTCCCTCTCCGCGAATATGCCTTTTATTCCGAGCGCGCAGGCCACTTCGTACGCAGCTGTTATCCCGCCGATGGCGGGGCCTATAACCACGCTTGCTTTACTGCTTTTAAACTTCTTAGCCAATTCCCCGCATAATTTAGCGGACATCTTCGTATCCGCAAGCACGAGGGCGCACTGCATGTAATATTCGCTGTGCAGGCCGCTGGAGAGCTTAAAATGGCCCTTGTGGAATGCGCTGCACTTCCTGAAGATATCCATTACGGCTTTTTGGTTCAACTCTCCATCTCCTTTATTATCTTTTTCGCGGCTTCGACCGGGTCTTTGGCCTCTATTATCGGCCTGCCGACGACTATATAATCCGCCCCTGCCTTGACCGCATCCGCGGGGGTCATTATCCTCTTCTGGTCGCCTTTCTCCGTGCCCGCAGGACGTATGCCGGGGGTCACTATGATGAAATCTTTGCCGAGGTTCTGCCTTATCAGCGCCGTTTCGTTGGGCGATGCCACGACTCCGTCGAGCCCGGAATCTTTCCCAAGCCTCGCGAGGGCGATCACCTCTTCCTCTATCCGCCTGTCGACCCCTATTTCGCCTATCGAGGCCTGGTCCATGCTGGTCAATACGGTGACGCCCAGCAATATCGGCTTTTTATCCGGATCGACGGCGGCCTCAAGCGCCGCCGCGGCTGCTGATGCCATCATGTCGGATCCGCCCATCGCGTGTACGTTCATCATGAACACTCCGAGCTTCGCCGCGGACCTGACCGCGTGGGCTGCCGTGTTGGGTATATCGTGGAATTTCAGGTCCAGGAATACCTTCGCACCCTTATCGTGGACCATCTTTACGGCATCCGGGCCATAGGACGTGAAAAGGCCCATTCCAACCTTGAAAACCCGCACAGTTGCCCCCAGCTTCTTTACCATCAAGGCGGCCTCGTCCAGCGTTTTCATGTCGAGGGCAACGATAAGCTTTTCCCCGGGCTTCAGGTTTTCAGGCATCCGGTCAGTTCCTTTATTTTCCTGATCTTCTTTCCGCGCATATATTTTTCTATCCCGCCGATTATCTCTATCGCAGCCGACGGGTTCACGAAATTCGCCGTGCCGACCTGCACCGCGCTTGCCCCCGCGATGATGAACTCGAGCGCGTCCTTATAGTCCATTATTCCGCCGATGCCTATGATCGGGACCTTGACCTTCTTCGACGTCTCCCATACCATGCGCAGCGCTACCGGCTTTATCGCCGGGCCGCTCAATCCGCCCACTATATTCCCGAGGACGGGCATCCGTGAATCGATATCTATGGCCATTCCCGTGAAGGTGTTGACGAGCGACACCGCGTCCGTCCCTGCTTCCTGCGCCGCGAGCGCGATCTCGCTTATGTCCTTTACGTTCGGCGAGAGCTTCGTGATGACCGGCTTTCCGGTAGACTTCCTTACCGCCTCTACCACCACGGCCGCTGAACCGGGCTCTTTCGAGAATTCAAGGCCGCCCTCCACGTTAGGGCAGGAAATATTGACCTCTATCGCGTCGACCCTCTTCACTTTATCGAGCTTCGCGGCCAGCCGCGCGTAATCCTCTACGCAGTGGCCCGCTATCGACACTATCACAGCCGTCCTTAGCTTTGCGAGGAACGGTAATTTATCTTTTATAAAAGAATCTACGCCGTCATTCTGTATCCCTATGGAATTCAGCATGCCTGAAGGCGTCTCGACGAGGCGCGGGGGCGGATTGCCCTCTCTCGCTTTGAGGGTTATAGACTTAGTGATTATTGCGCCCAGCTTGTTGAGGTCTATGAGGCCTTTGTATTCCTCACCGCTGGAGCCGAACGTGCCGGACGCCATCGTCACGGGGTTCTTCAGCTCGAGCGCGCCTATCCTGACTTTCAGGTCGGGCTTTACCATATCATCTCTTTCAGGTTGAAGACCGGCCCGTCCTTGCAGACCAGCTTGTATCCGGACTTCGTCTTTATGGCGCAGCCGAGGCACGCGCCAACGCCGCATGCTATATATTCTTCGAACGACCCGTAAGCTTCGAGCCCGCGTTTCTTTGCCACATGCGCGACGGCCTTGATCATCGGCCCGGGGCCGCACGCATATATAACCGGTATGAAGGGCCTCCTTACGGCAATGAGCTCTTCCAGCACGTCCGAAGCGAAACATTTTTTTCCGCAGCTGCCGTCATCAGTCGCCACCATCGTCTTTATACCGAGCCCTTCGAAATGTTCCCTGCACAAAAGCGACTTCCTGTCCCTCGCCCCTATAATGACCGAAATATCTCTCTTCCTGTCTTTCAGAAGTTCTTCCGCCAGGGCGGCAAGCGGCGCAACGCCGATCCCTCCCGCGACTATGACGATATCCTTTTTGCCTTTTGGCTCAGGAAACCCGTTGCCTAAAGGCCCCAGGATATCGATGTTATCCCCGGCCCTCATAGATGTTAATGCCCTCGTCCCCTTCCCGAGGACTTTGTACAGGACATAGAACGCGTCGCCGCTTATCCTGTGGAACCCGAACGGCCTCCTGAGCAGAGGCTCCGTCGCGTTTCCGCATCTTATCGTCAGGAACTGCCCGGGCTTAGCGGCCCTGGCTACCGGCGGGCATTTTATGGCCATCAGGTAATAGCCGGGCTTCACTTCTTTATTGGATAGGATCCTGCCTTTTGCCTGCTTCATTTATATTCCTTAGAATAACGGTGAAAGGGCGTCCCTGGTTCCATCCACCGCCTTGCCGGCCGGGCTCCTGTGGAAACTCACGGATTTAAGGCCTGCCTGGGCCTTCTCGCCATAATATGAGCCGGGATATTTCTTGACAACGAGGTCATAAAAATACTGGGCATTGTCCCAATCATTATTCTTCAGGGACAGGTCGCCCGCGGCGAGCCAGTCCTTCGCCTCGAGTTTCTCTTTGCCCGAAAGCATATTTGAAGGAGCCGCGCAACCTAAGGCGAGCGAAAGTATCATTACCGAGGCTAGGATCTTTATTACCCTGACACCCATTTAATTCCTCCTTTTTATTTACGAGAATTTCCCGTTTTCGTACCTGATCTTTCCGCCTACTATCGTAAGTGCCGCCGAACCAACCATCTTCCTTCCGACAAGCGGCGTATTCTTTGATTTTGATTCTATGCGCCCCGATTCCACTGTCCAATCGCGGGCAGGGTCGAATACCGTCACATCGGCATCAGCGCCGGCGGAGAGCGAGCCCTTATTCTTCAGCCCGAGAAGCGCGGCGGGGTTCATCGACATCTTCTCCGCTACGCCCTTCCAGTCAAGCACCTTTCTCATGACCAGCTCGGAATTCACGAGGGATGCCGCGAACTCGAGGCCTATCATTCCCGAGGCCGCGAAATCGAATTCGACGTCCTTCTCTTCCCCCGAATGCGGGGCATGGTCGGTGGCGATAATGTCTATCGTGCCGTCCGACAGCCCTTTCTTTACGGCTTCAACGTCCTCCCTGGTCCTGAGCGGCGGATTGACCTTCGCGCTCGTATTATACCCCAGGACCGATTCTTCCGTAAGCGTAAAATAATGCGGGCATGTCTCGCAGGTGACTTTTATCTTCCTCTTTTTGGCCTGCCTTACCGCCTCAACGCTCTCCTTCGCGGAGACGTGCGCGATATGCAGCCTCGCGCCGGCAAGCTGTGCGATCTCTATATCCCTTATGACCATGACCGTCTCCGAAGCGCGCGGTATGCCCTTAAGGCCCATCCTTGTGGAAAGCGCCCCTTCGTTCATAACTCCGTTCCGCGACAGGTTAACGTCCTCGCAGTGCGATATGACCGGAAGGCTGAACATCTTCGCGTATTCCATGGCGCGCCTGAGTATCTCCGCGTTCATGACCGGCTTTCCGTCGTCGGAAAGCGCCTTTGCGCCCGCCGCGGCTATCTGCCCTATCTCCGTAAGCTCCTTGCCATCAAGGTTCTTCGTGACAGCCGCTGCCGTATATATATTTATCAGCCCCGCTTTGGCGGCTTCGGCGTACACATACTCCACTACGCCCTTATTGTCTATGACAGGGCTCGTGTTCGCCATGCACAGCACCGACGTAAAACCGCCTTTCAGCGCTGCCCTCGAACCCGTGATGAACGTCTCCTCGTCTTCGCGGCCCGGCTGCCTGAAATGCGTGTGGACGTCTATAAGCCCGGGCAGCACTATCTTGCCCTTACAGTCAACCTGCTTTGCTCCGGCGGCTTTTATGTTCTTGCCTGCCTGCGCTATCTTGCCGTCCTTTATCAGCAGGTCGGATTCGGCATCAATGCCGTTAGCCGGATCCGCTATCCGGCCGCCCTTCAGGAGGATATCCATATTATTCGCCCCTCTCTTTCACGCCCGACACGAGGTAGAGGACCGCCATCCTCACGGCTATCCCGTTCGTGACCTGCTCGAGTATCACCGAATACGGCCCGTCGGCTATCTCGGGTGTTATCTCGACGCCCCTGTTTATCGGTCCGGGGTGCATTATCAGGACGTCTTTCTTCGCGATCTTCATCTTATCGGCGTCTAGGCCGAAGCTCATCGAATAATCCCTTATCGACGGGAAGAGGCTCTGTCCCTGCCGCTCGAGCTGGATCCTGAGCATGTTTATGACATCGGCTCCTTCTATCGCTTCCTTGATATCGTAGGTGACTTTTACCCCGAGTTTTTCTATCTCCGGCGGCATCAGGGTCGCAGGGCCGCAGACCGTCACGTTCGCGCCGAGCTTCGTAAGCCCCCATATATTCGAGCGGGCGACGCGCGAGTGCGCGATATCGCCGATTATGGACACGTTCAAACCCTCGATCTTCTTCTTATGCTCCTTTATAGTAAAGATATCAAGGAGCCCTTGCGTCGGGTGCTCATGCGAGCCGTCTCCGGCGTTGATTATCGAGGGAGAGACCGACCTCGCGAGCAGATGCGGCGCGCCTGAGGACGAATGCCTCATTATGATCATGTTCACTTTCATCGCCTCGATGTTCCTCGCGGTATCCTTGAGCGTCTCTCCTTTAGTGAGGCTCGATGAGCTGGTCTGTATATTTACTATATCCGCGCTCATGCGCTTAGCGGCAAGCTCGAAGGAAGTCCTCGTCCTCGTCGACGGCTCGAAGAAGAAGAGCACGACCGTCTGTCCGCGGAGCGTCGGTACCTTCTTTATAGGCCTCTGGGATATCTCCTTGAAGGAGCCGGTCGTCTCGAGGATCATCTCTATCTCCTGCGTAGAGAGGCTCTCTAGGTCAAGCAGGTCTTTCCTCTTCCACAAAACGGCCACTTTATTCCTCCCTTTCCGCTATCACTACCTCGTCGGCCCCGTCGGATTCCGCCACCTTGACCTGCACCGTCTCTTTCTGCGAGGTCGGGATGTTCTTGCCGGCATAGTCAGCCCTTATAGGCAGTTCCCTGTGGCCCCTGTCGACCAGGACCGCGAGCTGTATGCTCCTGGGCCTTCCGAAATCTATAAGCGCGTCCAGCGCGCAGCGTATGGTCCGTCCCGTATAGAGCACGTCGTCTACAAGGACGATTATCTTGTCATGGATATCGAAATCTATCTCTGTCTTATGCACCACAGGCTGCTCCGCGACCGTTGTAAGGTCGTCCCTGTAGAGCGTGATGTCCAAAACCCCGAAAGGTATGTCCTTTTTTGCTATCGCTTCCATCTTCTTAGCGAGCCTCAGCGCGAGGATAGCGCCGCGGGTCCTTATCCCCACTATCGCGATCTTGTCCACGTCCCTGTTATTCTCGAGCACCTCGTGCGCTATGCGGACGATCGCCTTTTCGATCTGGTCGGCATCCAGCACTTTTGCCTTCTCTCGAAGTTTCATTAATTCCCTCGCAAAAAAATGCCTGTCATCGGCTCATTGCCGAAAACAGGCACAATATTATATCCTTCATATTTACAGCACATCTCGTCTCCTTTTCCGGCCTCACCGGGCCAGATTAAAAGGTCTCTGGTGATAAAGATAGCATTGGCATGTCCCTTTGTCAAGGCTTAATTTTTAATTTGCCGCGGCCGGCGAATAGCCCAGCGAATCCGTGGGTATGGAATTGAACAGTTTCGAGACCGTTTCGAACCCGGCCTTCGGCCTCCTGTCCCAGGTCAATATGCCCCAATACTCCTCGATATGCTTATCCTGCACGGACGGGTTCCCGCCCTTCCACCATTCGTCGGTCCATTCGAAGATCACGATCCCGGCAAGGTCGTCCTCGGCGCTCTTTATCTGCGTATTCAGCGCCTTATCCTGGGTGTCCTTCTTGACGAAGGTGCTGAACCCGGTCTCGGTTATGATGACCGGCTTCTTGTATTTCCTTGATATCTCCTTCATCTCCTTAACCGACTTTACCGCCTCATCCCTTCCGCGCCAGTTGAACCCGTGGCCGCCGATATATGCGTTGCACCCTATGACATCCAGGAAATCGAACCCCAGGTCATACCCCTTCACTTTCAGGATATTTGCCGCCGTGACCGGGTGGCTCTTATCCGCCGCTTTCACGGCGAGATAGATCTCCTTCATGAACTTATTTACCGTCTCGAAACCGTAACGCGGGACGGGATTCCCGGGTTCGTCGTAGCAGAACGGCGCGTCATTCCATATAGACCACATCAGGATGCATTTCCTGTTCTTGTGCTTCTTTACGGCCTCTGTAGCCATCCTCTTAAGCGCCTTCAGCTCGACCTCGGAGGAATAGTCCGTATACGCGGAAGGATAGACGACCTGCTCTATTATCTTGAGGTCATACTTTTCCGCCAGGTCGAGAAGCGCGTCCGGGAACGGCTCATATGTCCTTATCGTATTTATACCGGCGCCCTTCATCATCCTGAAATCGTTCTCGAACACCGACAGCGGTATCTTCGAGAAACATCCGTCGGCTCCCGGCGGCAGCCCCGGCGCGCTTATACCGTACGCGACCCCTTTTATATAAAACAACGAGCCGTCGGCATATATCCTGTTCTCCCTTATCACGACGCCGCGGTCGGCGATCTTCCTCGGCACCAGCTGGTCGGGTTCTCCGGGGATCTTTTTCGCGATGACCTTCTCTGTCTTTCCCCGCTCCTCGGCCTTCCTGCGTTCGACATCTCTCTGTTTTTCTACTTCTTTGGCCCTCAACTCAAGCCTTATCCTTTCGCGGGCCAGTTCCGCGATCTCTTCTTCGCTGGGCGTGGCCATAGACGTTATGAGCTCCCTCCTCAGCGTTATAACCCCGGTAGGGATCTCGACCCTCACGGAATCCGCCGTCTCGAGTATTACCTTGCCGACTATTATGCCGCCGGCCGCAAGCGTTACCTTGACCGGTTTCGAGGCCTTGATCTCCTCGAGGACCTTAAGCTGGGCCTCCAGCTCTTTCCGCGAATCGGCGACTTTGCTCAGCTCGGAATTCAGCGCGTCGGTCTTCTGTTTGGCTTTGGCCAGCTCGGATTCCAGCCGCGCTATCTCCTCCGGTTTTGACATGGCCTCGGACTTTGCCGCCGCGAGCTTCTTCTCGAGGTCCGCCTTATCCTGCTCGAAGGCGGTTATCTTCGATTCAAGCCCGCCCATGCTTGATTTCAGCTCTTCCATGGCCTGGGCCAGTTTTGTCCGCTCGGATTCTATCAGCGCCAGTTTCTTTTCCGTCTCCTTGCGCAGCGCCTCTTTTTTGATAAGCTCCACCCTCGTAACGGCGACGGCAACTATCAGCAGCAATATCGCCGCTCCGACGAACAGCGGCCTTAATGTCAGGAACCTCGCGTGGCCGACAATACTCCTGCGTTCCTTCTCCGATATCTTTTCATAATAAACGCCGAGAAGGTACTTATTCGGGTGGTGCTCCTTTATCTTCTTTATCCAGGCAGCTTCGGCTATCGCCTCTATCGGCTTTGAAGAAAAAGGCATGTTTATCTGAAGGCGGAGTTTCGCGGATTTCCTGTTCAGTTTCTCGGCCAGGTCGTCCTTGAGGTTGTTTATCTCAAGGCACATGCCGCCTTCGCTTACGTCGCGCGTAAAGGCCTGGTGGAATTCGCAGAATACTTCCTTGTCATCGAGGCTGATGACCTCGAATTCGACGGGAAATACCGTGCCTAACCTTATATATCTTCTTCGCTCGATGCCGTTCTTCTGTGTTTGCATATTCCACGCTCCGAAGATTTAACGAAACTGACCATTTTTTCCGCTTCAGGCGCCAGCTTTCCAAGCTTGGCGGCCTCTGCGAGCGCCTGGCTTACATTAAGCCCGGACCTGTAGATAAGCTTATATATTTTCTTTATCTGCAATGCGGCCTCTGCGGCCATGCCCGAACGCTTTATCCCGACGATGTTAAGGGAGCAGGCTTCAGAATCGCCCTCGATAAGGGTATACGGCACTACGTCCTTGTTTACGCGGGCCAGCCCGCCGATCATCGCGAGCGTCCCTATCTTTACGAATTGGTGTATGGTGACATTGCCTGAGATAAAAGCCTTGTCCTCTACGACAACGTGGCCGGCCACAAGCGCGCCGTTGCAGACCACCGTATTGTTTCCGATACGACAATCATGCGCGATGTGCGAAAAACCCATGAACAGGTTGTCGTTGCCTATCACGGTCGCGGAACCTTCCTCGAACCCGCGATGGATACTGCAGTATTCGCGGATGATGTTCCTGTCCCCTATCTTCAGGTACGTCTTCGCGCCCTTATACTGCAGGTGCTGGGGGGTATGCCCGACTACGGCCCCTATATGCACTTCGCAATCCTTCCCGATGGTCGTCCCGGCCGCGACATACGCGTGCGCCAGTACCGAGGTCCCGTCGCCGATCACGGCGCCGTCCTCGATTATCGCGTACGGCCCGACCTCGACATCCCCAAGCTCCGCCTTTTTGCCTATTATTGCCGTAGGATGTATCTTAGGCATCTTTTACACCTTCTTTCGGATTAAAGGCTACCAGGAATTCCCCTCTCGGCTTCGTCTTTTCGAAATGTGCGACGGCTGCGGCCGCGTTACAACGTATTATCTCTTCGAACTTCTTCGTGAGCTCGCGCATGACCGACACTCTGATATCCCCGAATATGTCGAGGATATCGCATAGGGTCTTGGATATCCGGTGGGGGGACTCATAAAGCACCACCGTCCTCTTCTCCTCTTTCAGTTCGGAGAGGCGTTTCCTGCGCCCGGCGGACTTATTGGGCAGGAACCCCTCGAATACGAACCTGTCCGTCGGCATGCCGGATACCACCAGCCCGAGTATCACCGCGCTGGGCCCCGGGATCCCTATGACGTTTATGCCGTTCTTGACGGCCAGTCCTATTATATGCGCCCCGGGGTCCGATATGCCCGGAGTGCCCGCGTCGGAAACAAGCGCGATATTCTTTCCTTCTTTCAGGAGCCCTATCAGGTAATCGCCCTTCGTGATCTGGTTGTGCTGGAAATAACTTGTAAGGGGTGTATTTATCCCGTAATGGTCGGTAAGTATCTTTGTGTGGCGGGTATCTTCGGCCGCTATCAGGTCGGCTTCCTTAAGGGTCTCTATCGCCCTCAGCGTTATATCTTTAAGGTTCCCTATCGGCGTCGCGACTACGTGCAGCGTACCGGTTGGCATAGGCCCTATTCGACCGTGACCGACTTGGCGAGGTTGCGCGGCTGGTCGACGTCCCTTCCCCTGAATACCGCTATATGGTAAGCCAGGAGCTGCAGCGGAATGACCGTCAACAGCGGCGACAGCACCTCCTCGGTCTTCGGTATGTACAGGACTGTGCTTACGTGCTTTTTCACCGAGAGGTCGCCCTCGGTCGCGATCGCGATGACTTTTCCCTCGCGCGCGCGTATCTCCTGGATATTTGATATCATCTTATCGTACGTAAGCGATCTTGGGGTTATCGCGACCACGGCCATGTCCTTCTCGATCAAAGCTATCGGCCCGTGCTTCATCTCCCCGGCGCCGTACCCTTCCGCGTGTATATAAGATATCTCCTTGAGTTTCAGCGCGCCCTCAAACGCGTTCGGGTAATTGACGCCCCGGCCGATATACATGAAGCAGGGCAGATTGTAATACTTCCTCGCGCATTCCTTTATCTTGCCCGCCTCATCCAGGATGCCGTCCATATGTTCGGGGATCATCTCGAAATCGGCAAGGATCTTCTTCATCTGCCTGCGCCCTACCTGCCCGTTGGCCGCGCCGAGGTAAAGGGCCAACAGTATGAATATCGCGACCTGCGCCGTATATGCCTTTGTCGAAGCGACCCCTATCTCGGGGCCGGCATGGGTATATATTACACCGTCGGACTCCCTGACTATCGTAGAACCGACGACATTGCATATCGATACGGCCTTGACGCCCCTCTTCTTCGCTTCCCTCAACGCGGCAAGGGTATCAGCCGTCTCTCCCGACTGGCTGACGGCTATAAAAAGCGTCCTGCGCGAATAGACCGGATCGCGGTACCGCAATTCGCTCGAGACGTCCACCTCTACCGGTATTTTCGCGAACTTTTCTATAAGGTATTCCCCGACGAGCCCGGAGTGGTATGCCGTGCCGCAGGCCGAGATCATTATATTGTCGATATTCTTCAGCTCCGGAAGATTGAGGTTGATGCCTTCGAGCTTTATCTTTCCCTTGGCGACGTCCGTCCTGGATGTCAGTATCTTATGGATGACGCGCGGCTGCTCGTATATCTCCTTGAGCATGAAATGGGCAAATCCGCCCTTCTCCGCCTGCGAGATGTCCCATTCGATATTGGTCGGTTTCTTATGGACCTTCCTGCCGTTAAGGTCGGTTATCGATACGCTGTCTTTCGTCAGCGCGATGACCTCCTTATCATCCACGAAGATCACCTTGCGCGTCCTGTCCATTACTGCCGGGCAGTCCGAGGCCAGGAAATTTTCGCCCTTGCCCAAGCCGACGATAAGCGGGCTTCCGTTCCGGGCGCCGACGAGCTTTCCGGGCTCGTCCTTATGGATGACCGCGATCGCATATGAGCCCTGGGCTTCCTTCAGGGCCTTCCTGACGGCATCCTCCAGGTTGCCGCTATAATATTCTTCGATAAGGTGCGGCAGGACTTCCGTGTCGGTATCGGAGCAGAACTTATGGCCCTTCTTCTGGAGCTTTAGCTTAAGCTCCTCGCAATTCTCTATTATCCCGTTATGGACAAGCGCTATATCTTTTTTGCAGTCGTAATGCGGGTGCGCGTTTATGAAATTCGGGACGCCATGGGTGGCCCACCTTGTGTGAGCTATGCCGGTGGTGCCGGAGAGCGGGCTCTTCTTCAGGCCGTCGTACAGCTCTTTTATCTTCCCGGGCATCTTCAGCGACTTTATCCTGCCGCCATCGAGCACGGCGATGCCGGCCGAGTCGTAACCCCTGTACTCAAGCCTCGCCAAACCCCTGATAAGTATAGGGGCCGCTTCTTCGCTGCCTATATATCCGGTTATGCCGCACATTTTTTATGGATTATCTTCCCTTCTACCATTGTAAGCCAGACATCGAATTTGGGATCGAACAGGATTATGTCGGCATCATATCCCTGCCGTATCTCGCCCTTCTTCTCTAACCCCAGGAGCCTCGCGGGATTCCCGGAAGCGAGGTTAACGGCTTCCGGCAGCGACAGCTCGCTGAACTTCACGGCGTTCTTCACCGCATTGATCATCGTTAGCCCGCTTCCGGCGATGGTGCCGTCCTTTAGCCTGTACACTCCGCCGTCCCATTTCGCTTCAAATGACGCGTCGTTCCTGAGCGAATCCGTTATGAGGATCACTTTGTCCGCGCCCTTGCATTTGAGCAGGATCTCGAATGCCGTCGGGCTGACATGTTCCCCGTCGAGGATGACCGTCGCGCTTATCCTCCGGTCTTTCAGGACCGCGTCGACCACCCCGGGCTGCCTGTGGCGGAACTCTTCCATGGCGTTGAATACGTGCGTCGCGCAATTAGCGCCAAGGTCCGCAGCGTTCCCGGCCTCCGCGAATGTCGCCTTCGTGTGGCCTATAGAGGCTATTATGCCCTTCGACTTCAATATCTTTACCGCCTCAAGGGCGCCGCCGAGTTCCGGGGCGACCGTCATAAGCTTAAGATGCCCCTTCGACCTTTCGATAAGGGCCTTTAGCTCCGCGACTTCGGGCCTCCGTATCGACTTCTTGTCCTGGGCCCCCGGCTTTGTTTTGCTCAGGTACGGGCCTTCCAGGTTTATCCCGAGGATCCGCGCGCCGCCGTCCTGCGCCTTGATATCGCTGACGATCGAATCGATCCCCTTTAGCGTGGCCTTCGGAGCCAAGCACGGGATGGCCGCCAGGAAACCTGTCGTACCGAACATCGCCTCGTGGAACGCCGCCCTCTTCGGGTCGCCGTATAACTGGAGGTCTATGAAACCGGGTGCCGCAAAACAACCGTCGGCATCTATAAGCCTGGAGGACATGAAGCCGGATGCGGGCTTCCTGCCTATCTTAGCTATCCTGCCGTCCTTTATAAGGATCGACCCGTCCTTGATGACGCCGCCCGGGGTCAATACGTTCGCGTTGAATATCAGGAAATTCATCGGCCAATGTATTTAACGAAGGAAAGGTCGTCTATAAAGACGGTTCCCTTATTAAGCCCGCGGCCGTTCCTGAATAAGAAGACTATGTCCAGCACCCTGCTCCAGTCGTCAATGTTGGAAAATTTCGTGAGCGGGATCTCTATCTTCTGCCATTTGCCGGCTGCGAGGCTGTCTAAATAAGGCGCTATATCTACCGATGATATCTTATCCACGGCCATGATATATGAGCCGTCAGAGTCGGCATCCTGATGTATCTCTATAGCGAAGAGCACGCCTCCGGCAGGATCCCTGTACCAGAACGACAGGAAGTCGTAGCCCCTGAGGTCGCTGAATGCCATAAGCTCGATGGCCTTGCCGGCGACGTCCGTCTTCCTTCCCGCGAGCAGGGTCGACCAGTAATACGAAAAACCTTTGCCCTTGCTTACGTCGAAATCCAGCCTGAGCGACGCTCCTGTTTCGCCGTGCCGTTCCGCGGGATCATCCGTGAATGTCGGGATACATTTGACGCCGGCTTCTTCATAACCCTGGGTCTTCCCGCCCAGCAGGTTGAACATCTGCCTGCCGTTAAAATCATCGACGGTGAAGGTTTCGCCCGTATCTGCGGATACCGGCGCCATGGTGCACGCTAAAAAAGCCGCCGCCAAAACCACCGCTTTAAACATGGGGCACCTACTTCTTCGACGAGAACATGATATCGTCTACGTAAAGGACGCCTTCCCTGTAGTCGCAGGTCATGTCATCGAAGGTCAGGACGATCTCTTTCATCTTGGTCCAATCGGTCATAGAGCCGAGGTCTTTCAGGCTCTGCATGGGCACCGTTATCTTCTGCCATTCCGCGGTTATGCCGTTTATCACGAAGACTACGCGTTCGCCCTTATAATTCTTCATCTCGAGCTTGAACTTCGTCGTAAATCCCTTGCTCGCGTCTCCCTTGATGACCATGCTCATCTCGTCATACGGCGTCAGGTCTGTATCGGGCAGCTTTATGTATACGCCGTTGAAGGCCGGGCCGCTTGCCGCGACGTCATAAGATATCTTCATGACGCGGCTCTCTTCGGTGGGCTTGCCCAGCACGCCGTACAGTTTCAACATCTCTATCGTGCACCCCTGCGACGTGTCAAGCGGGTTCGAATTCCATGCCCCCATGTCGGTCCCGAGGTCGCTGCGGCCGTTCTTCTCAAAACTCGCTATTACCAGGTCGCTAGCGAAGATAGGCTGACAGGCGGCCTGCAGCATGCCTAAAAAAACAAATAACAGGCTGAAATATCCTATCCTGTTTTTCATGGATCTGCTCCTTATTTGATTATGGCGTCCCCACGGGGATTTGAACCCCGGTCGCAAGCTTGAAAAGCTCGTGTCCTGACCAGGCTAGACGATGGGGACGCGCAGATTAGTCTGAGTAATTATACCTGATTGCGGCCGTTTTGTCCATGCCGCCAGGGCGGGTTATTTAGCTTCCTCCTCGCCCTCTTCCTCTTCGATGACCGAAGCTACCGAGGCAACCCTGTCCTTATCGTCCAGCTTTATTATCCTTACGCCCTGCGCGGCGCGGCCGGTCGAGCGTATGTCCTTTACGGGGCAGCGGACTATTACCCCTTTCCCCGTTATCAGCATTATCTCGTCGTTGTCAGAGACGGTCTTCAAGGCGACCGCTTCGCCGTTCTTCGGCGTGACCTTTATGTTGATTATGCCTTTGCCGCCCCTGCTCTGTGTCCTGTATTCCTTGAACTTGGTCCTCTTGCCGAATCCGAGCGACGTTATCGTCAATACGGTGGTCTCGGGGTCCGCGACGGACATCGCTATCAGCTCGTCCTTCTTGTTGAGCGTGATGCCCTTGACTCCCTTGGCCGAGCGGCCCATGTCCCTGACCTGGGTTTCGGCGAACCTGATGGCCTTCCCGTCCCTCGTGGCAAGCAGGATCTCCCTCTTCCCGTCGGTCATCTCGACCCCTATCAGCTCATCCCCCTTCTCGAGCGTTATGCCTATGATGCCTCCTTTGCGCGGATGGCTGAACGCTTCGAGCGACGTCTTCTTTATTACTCCCAGCTTCGTAGCCATTATCAGGAAATGCTCGGCCTTGAACTCCTTGACCGGGACGAACGCGCTTATCCGTTCGCCCTGCTGCATCTCGAGCAGGTTTATCATCGCCTTGCCCCTGGCCTGGCGGCCCGCCTGCGGGATGTCATAGACCTTCAGCCACAGCACGCGGCC
>JBAYMW010000019.1:0-17560 GCA_041663405.1 Candidatus Omnitrophota bacterium
GAGGTACCTCGCCTTTACGGAATAGGCGTAGTTTTTCGCTTCCTTATACACCACTTGCGCGGTCGAGGCGAACGAGACGCCGATAAGGGTAAGCATGCCCAGCACCCCGACCACCATGATCAGGGCGATCCCGCGCCTTTGCCTTCCATATACCTTTATACACCATAGCATACCTTTTATATACCACTTAAGGCATGCGCCGTCAAGGGTGATTTTTTGCTATTTTGTAGGCTTGAAGTATACGACTACGTCGGTGTGGCGCAGGTGGGTCTTGAGATCTCTTTCGAAATCTGCTGATATTACCTCGGCTTCACGCAGGGTCACATCTTCCTTCACGATAAAGCATATCTCCACAAATACCTTCTCCCCCGCCTTCCTGGTCCTTATCCTGTGGACGCCGAACATCTTCGGTTTGTATTCGTCGACCACCTTCTTTACCTTCTCCCTTATCTCCCTGGACGGGACGGCGTCGATAAGCTCTAAAAAGTTCTTCTTCACGGCCTTTATGGGCGGCAATATGAAGACTATCGCCAGTATAATGGCCATTGCGGGGTCGACGTATGGGGTTATATTGGAATACCCCTTGTTCTTCAGTATCGAGCCGGCGTAAAAACCCCCCAGCATTCCGGCCGACATCGCGGTATCTATGAACCAGTGCATGCTCGCCGCGTGCATCATCGAAGAGTTCGTTTTGCGGGCGGTGACCTTGATGAACACGGCGATGAATGTCCCGGCCGCCACCGATATCGAGGCCGCGATCATCGGTATCTGGTAATTCTTTATGTCCTCGGCGTGTATTATGTCCTGGACCGCGAACTTTGCGCTGATGAGGCATGTCGCGATTATCAGGCCGCCCTGCAGGACCACCGTGAAAGGCTCGTATTTCTCGTAACCGAAGTTGAATATCTCATCGGGCGGGCTGTGGATCTTCTTTATCGTCGAGTTTATCATCAACGCGACGACGAGTATCACGAGGCTGGTAGAGGCGTCCAGTATCAGCGTAATGGAATCCACCGCGAGGCCCGCCGCCGCCGAGACGACGAAGAGTATTATGGAGCCCCAAAGGGAGACCTTCGCCGCGGATGCCTGCCTGCTCTCGTCAGAGTTCATTTTATATACGCTTTTATTATCTTCTGCTCCGTCTTAGGCTTGTCGAGCTTGCCCGTGGGCGTATTCTCTATCTTCTGGACCACGTCGTATCCCGATGTGACCTTCCCGAATATCGTATGCTTGCCGTTGAGCCACGGGGTCGGTATCGTCGTTATGAAGAACTGGCTGCCGTTCGTGCACGGGCCGGCATTCGCCATCGCGAGTATCCCTGGCTCGTCAAACACGACGTCCTTGCTCACTTCGTCCTCAAAAGATTTGCCCCAGCACGACTGTCCGCCGGTCCCGGTGCCCTTCGGGTCGCCGCCCTGTATCATGAACCCTTTTATGACCCTGTGGAATATAATGCCGTTATAATACCCCTTTTCCACCAGCGTCGTGAAGTTCTCGCACGCCTTCGGCGCGACGTCCGGCATCAGCGCTATCTCTATATTACCCTGCGTGGTCTCAAGGACGACCGTCTTACCATCCATGGCAAATACCCCTCCGTTAATGTTTACGAACGTAAATAACGACATTACCACAGCCGCGAACAGCAACTTTTTCATTTTCGCCATGCTCCTTTTTACATATTCTACATCGTTAAATGTCCGGTGTCTCGTGAAAACTTTCGCCCGGTATCAGGACCGGCTCCGGATGGACGACCTTTATTGATCTCCATTTCCCGGTCCTGTACCTCAGGTAGACTACCGCGGAGAACGAGGCGAAAAGCAGGACCACCACGACCCATGCGGCTTTCGTGGAAACCCCCATGACGGCCAGCAGCAGCGCGAGCACTCCGACCGAGAGCCAGTGCAATGTAACCGATATGCCCATCGCCCAAAGGGTATCGCCCGCGCCGCGCAGCGCGCCGATATATACGACGAGGAGCGCCTCGGTGAGCACGTAGAGCGACGCGAAACGGACCATGAACGACGCTGTCGGCTCCGCGGCCGCGAAGATGTTGTCCGCGACATCGGGGCGGAACACTTTCACGAGCAGTTCCGGGAATCCCGCGAACAGCACCAGTATGACGGCCGAATACATGAACCCGAGCTTCAGCCCCGATTGGACCGAACGGTGCGCGGTCCCCGGGTCTCCCGCGCCCATGCAGCGCCCGACCAGGCTCGTGACCCCTATCTCCACGCCGATAAGCGGCACGAATGATACCATGTCCCAGTTGAACATTATGGTCGCGGCGGTCGCCGTCACCGGGCCGCGCGAATAGAAGACAAAGATCATAGAGTTGAACGCGAGGATGTTAAGGAACATCTCGGCCCCGACCGAAGACCCCAGGCGCAGCAGCTTCTTCATGACGATCTTGTCGAAACGCAGCGCTTCCGGCACATGGAATTCCTTACGGTTCTCCCTGCTGAAATACGCCGCGGCGAGCACGGCAAGGCCGCACAGGCCGCCTATCACCGTACCGTACGCCGAGCCCCTGATGCCCATCGCCGGCACGCCGAACTTGCCGAATACCATAACATAATTGAGGCACATGTTTACGACCATCGCGGTCAGCGAGGCCGCCATAACGACTGCGGTCCGCCCGGTCCCTGAGAAGAAAGAGCTGAGGCAGTTCCTTAGCAGCCCGATTATCGACGCCCAGAGCAATATATTGAAATACAGCTTCTGCGGGGCCAATTGCGACGCGGTGATCCCCGACATTTCGAAGAGCATGTGGCCCAGGGGGCGAAGCGCCAGTATGACGGGGTAAGCCGCCAGCGCTATTATTACGGCCTGGGATACGACGACTGCGCAGCTCTTCTTCCTCCCCGCCCCGAGGTATTGCGCGACCAATGCCGTCGAATACCCGGTAAGCCCGAGGAAGAAAGACATCAGCATAAAAGATGTCAGCCCGCCGCCCATGGCGGCGTTCATCATCTCTGACCCGAGGCGCGACAGGAAGAGCCGGTCGGTAAAGACCATTATAGTGTCGCATGACGCGGAAACGACCATCGGCAGCGCGATAGCGATCATCTCGCCCATACTGCCTCTTTCATGTACGGTTATTTTCTTGTTTTTCATATGGGTTGCCCGGTTAAGGCGGATTAAGTGTTAAATTATACACCTTTGGGGCGTTATAACAAATAAAATTCCCCCCCGCGGCCAACAAATACCGCGGAGGGGATGGGTGGAACCGGAATTCTATCTACTGATACTACATGCCGGGAGGCCCGCCTCCGCCGCCCCCTGGGCCGCGGCCCATCTTCGACTTGCGCTCCTTCTGCAATTTTTTCCATTTGGCCATCTGCTCGTCCGTCAGGTATTGCGCCAGCGCGGATTCGGTCTCCGAGTCGATCTTTTCCATTGAGGATTTTATGGACTCGAAATCACCCGGCCCGCCGCAGCTGCCCATCAGTTCTTCGCGCTTTTCCATCTCCTGCTCGACGACAGGAAGTACCTGCGACGCCTGCTCTTCAGAAAGCCCCAGGCTCTTCTTCATGTCAGATACCATCTGCTCCGCCGTCATCATCGGCGGCCTGCCTCCGCCCTGCTCCGAGTACACTTTATTCGATGCAAGATACAAGAGCATGATCAATAAGCCGACGATGAACTTCGTGTCGATCTTCATAGCCGCGATCCTTTCATTTTCCATATAAAGTTTTCAGTTCCGCCACTGTCGGATGCCCCTCGTAGAATTCGCCCTGCGGGCCCTTGTAGCCGTTACCATGTTTGAATAATTTCACGGGAGTATATGTGCCGTCAGAATTCGGGATGTTCACCGTTACCGGCTCGCCGTCGAGCGCGGTCGCAGGTTCCGATATGCGCGCGACTTCAACGACCTTTACCTCCTGCCGCGGCGCCTGCACTACGACATATCCGTCCGGGCACGAGGTATAATAAACATTATCGTAATAATAGTAGGTGGACCCGTCCACTATCATGACCCTGCGCGTTTCAGGTATGACCCTGACCACCACCCCGGGCGGGGGAACGACGATCGTATCGAACAGCCCGAACAACCCCTGCCTGTAGAACCTGCCGTCCCTGTAATGATACCTTTGGGGACCGCAGTTCATTATCTCCTCTTTGCGATGCCCGTTATCACGCCCTTCATCGCGGTCCCTGGCAAAAACATCCGCGCCGGATGCGATAAGCATCGCGCAGAGCGCAGCCACAACCCAAAATTTCCTTGAATAGCTTATGCGGGCCATTTTATCCCCCTTTACTCATATTAGACGTACGGAGGATAAAAAAGTTTACACGGATCTCTTTCCGAAGGATATTGCTTTTTCGCGGGCGCCTTTCAGCTTCAGTATATCTCCGGACTCGCGGGCGTCCGGCACGAGGAGGGATACGAACTTCATCTCGCTGTAATCGGCGATGATCCTGAACATCTTCTCGACGTTCTTAAGGCCGATATCCTCATAGGCGCTCAGCAGCAGGGCCATCTTCTTTCCCCTCATCGGGGATTCGAACGTGTCCGTCGTGTTGTCCCACTTGTAGAGCGAGAACATCCTGTCTATGAGCACTTTCAGCTGGGCGCTCGGGCCGTAGAAATAGAGCGGCGTCGCGAATACTATCACGTCCGCCTTTGCCATCTTCCTCAATATCGCCTGCGCGTCATCCTTTATGACACAGACATACTCTTTTATCTTCTGGCAGGTCCTACAGGACGTGCAGCCGCTTACCTTATACTTCAGCGACGCGACGCGTACGGTCTCGACCTTGGCGCCCGCTGAACGCGCGCCTTCGGCGAACCATCCGGCGAGTATTTCGGTGTTTCCGCCCTTCTTCGGGCTTCCGTTAAGTATCAGTATTTTCTTTGCCATCGTTTTTCAATTATACCATTATTCTCCCCTTGACGCGATACCTCCCCCGTGCTAAAGTTTATTTATGAAAAACCAAAACCTGCTGAAAGAGATATTCGCTAACGAGGTATTTCCCGCCATAGGCTGCACCGAACCCATATCCTGCGCTTACGCGGCGGCCGCGGCGGTCGAACAATTAAAAACACCCGTTCAAAAACTTGAACTCATCGTAGATGCCGGCACATTCAAGAACGGCGCGGCGGTAACCGTCCCGAACAGCGGCGGCGCGAAGGGCAATATCATCGCTGCGGCGCTCGGCGCGGTGATCGCGAAGTCCTCCCTGCGCCTGGAGATGCTGAAAGACGTCCCTGCCGGCGTGCTCAAGAAAGCGAACGAACTGATCAATAATGGCGTCGTCAAATATACCTGCAAAGAGGACGAAAAGAGCTTCCATGTCGAGGTCTATGCCGAAGGCGCGGGCGCGAAGGTCCATTGCATAGTCTCCGAAGGGCACACGAACATCACCTGCCTAGAAAAAGACGGGAAATCCATAATACACACGCATCCCCACGCCGGGACGAAGAAAAAAGATTACCACGACGTATTGCGGAAGATGAAGCTCGAGGAAGTCCTCCGCGAGGCGGTCAAATTGGATGACGAACAGCGCGCTTACATCCGCCGGGGCATCGAGATAAACATGGCGATATCCGAAAAAGGCGTCGGCATGAAGAGGACAGGCTACCAGATACAGCAGATGGTGAAAAGCGGCCTGTTAGGCGACGACCTCTTCAACAGGGTCAAGATCCGCGTCGCTGCGGCCGTAGACGCGCGAATGGGCGGCCTGCCTGAACCCGTAATGACTTCGGGCGGTTCGGGCAACCAGGGCGCGCTCACGATATTGGTCCCCTATCTTGTCGGGACGGACAGGAAAGCCGGCCCGGCGCGCATCGAGGAGAGCATCGCGATAAGCCATGCGGTAAATTCCTATATCAAATGCTTCCTCGGAGAGCTTTCGGTCATATGCGGCTGCGCGATAGCCGCGAGCATATCCTCGGCGATAGCGCTCGTTTACCAGCAGGCGGGTATAGACATGAAGAAGATTGCGTTCGCTATGGATAACGTGGCCAGCGACCTGACAGGCATGATCTGCGACGGCGCGAAACCCGGCTGTTCTATGAAGATAGTCACGGGCGCCGAGACCGCGATGCGCTCCGCGTTCATGGCTTTGGCAGGTTACGGGATATCCGTTGAGGACGGTGTCTTAGGGAAATCCCCGGAAGAGACTATAGCTAACCTGAGCAAGGTCTCGCTTAAAGGGATGTTCGGAGTGGACCCGATGGTCGTCCGGATACTGCAGGAAAAATCCTCGCGCAGCGGCCGCGCATAGGCCTCCGGCGCTCAATTGCCCTTATAGTACTCCACCTCGGGCTTGATCCTCAGCATCCCGGTCTCCTGGAATACCTCGAAGACGAATGCCGCAATGAAGACCAGCATTATCAGGAACGCTGCCTCGCGGCGCCATCCTTTGCTCTTCGATACGGCGATAACGCTCGGCAGTATCCCGAAGAGGAGTATTATGCCGAAACCTCCCGCGATGTTCAGCGCCGTCAGGAAGAGGTCCGGGAATTTCAGCGATAGTATCAAAGGCGGGATGAAAGCGATAACGACAGCGAACAGCCTTCCGCGGACCCTGAACGTGTTTTCCATCAGGTCTTCTACGAATGCCAGAAGGCCGGTGCTGTTGGCTATGCATGACGCCGTCAGCGCCACCAGCGAGAAGACCATCGCTATGACGAGGAAGACCGGATTATTTATCATGCCCGAGAGGGGTATCGTGGCGGGCAGGTTGTGGTCAAAAGCATAGATAAGGCTCGCTTCCCCTCCCTCGACAGGCACCGCCCCGACGCCGATGAACATCCATATCACGTACATCGCATAGCCGGCAGCCATCCCGATCAGTATGGTCCTCAGGATAAGCTTGATGTCCCATTTCAGCGACTTGCATACGGTTGGTATCACGTTATGGAAATTGAAGGCGGTCACGATTATCGGCACCGTGCACGGCAGGAACTGCAGGTCCGTGTATGTCAGGTTCTGCGCCTTTACGTGCGGTATGCCCATGGAGACGATCGCTATGAATGTCGTGAACATCAGCACGGTAAAGACGGCGTTTATCTTTACGACTATTTTTAAGTTCGACGCGATTATGCCCACAAGGACGGTAAAGAAACCTATCGTGACCCACCTGTGGTATTCCGCCGGGATGCTGAAAAGTTTCGAGATTATCGTGGAGCCGCCGGTGATATATGCGACCAGCAGGCCGTAGAGCAAAAGCAGGTTCGCGGTGACCGCGACCCATTTGCCCGTCACTCCCAGGTATTTGCGGTACATGCTCGGGTAGTTGAAATTATCCGTACGCTCGAGCACCGCTTCCTTCGCCAGCACGCTCGCGGTAAAGAACATGCCAAGGCCGAATAGCAGCAGGTTCAATGAGGACGGGATAAAACCGGCGAGGCCGGTATTTACGGGAAGCGCCAGTATGCCGGCGCCGATTATTCCGCCGACCACCAGCAGGGCCACCATCATGAGGTCAAAAAAAGGAACGCTGTTGTCTTTTTCCATTACCAGGATTCTACCATAAACAAATCCCCTCCGCAATTTTCATTGCGGAGGGGATCGTTAGCTGCATTAGCAGCGTATCGTTAACGTCCTTCGTTCTTGCGCTTCGAGAAGCAGTCCTTGCAATATACCGGACGATCATCCCTCGGCTTGAACGGGACTTCGCATTCTTTCTTGCATTCCGCGCAAGTAGCCTTGTGCATTTCCCTCGGCCCGCCGAATCCGCCGCCACCGCCACCACCTTGGTACCCCATGTTTCCTCCTTTTTCGTGGGCGCCACCGAAAGGCCGCCCTATGTAGGAGATTCTACCCTAAAAATGGGCCAACTGCAATAATTATTATTTTACGGATATATGTCCTAAAAACGCGCCTTTTTTACAACACTTGAGAAGACCCTTACTACTTTAGGGTCAAATTGGGTACCGGAGGCCTTTTCGATCAATTTTATGGCATTATCCTTCGAATAGGCCTTGCGATAAGGACGATTTGAGAGCAGCGCCTGGAAAACGTCCGCCAACGCGATGATCCGTGCCACGACAGGGATCTCCTCGCCCTTCAGGCCCTTTGGATAGCCCTTGCCGTCCCATCTCTCATGGTGGTAAAGGATCGCGGGGACAATATCGCGCAGATAATGGACATTCCGCAGTATATCCGCCGCGATGGACGGGTGCCTTTTTACCTTTTCGAGCTCATTTTTCGTCAGCTTGGCCTTTTTTCGCAGTATACTTTCGTTTATACCGACCTTCCCGAGGTCATGTAATACCGCCGCCTGCTCGGCTATCTCCAATTCCTTCCGGGAGAGGCCCAACTCCCTTCCCATATCCGTCGCGAAACGTACCGTGCTCTCTACATGCTGGCCGGTATACCGGTCCCTGAGTTTCATGGTCCTCGCGAACGCGCAAACCGCCTCGATAATGCCCTGGCTGGACCTCCTGTTGAGATTGTTGATCTTTTCCTTCAGCGAATTTATGCCCTCGATCTCTTCCGGAGAATGCGGCGGCCCTTCATTCATGACGTCCAGGGAAGAATAGGCCCTGTCACCGCCGTCTTCCTTGGCTTTGTTCAGGGCACGGTCGGCGGTATCGAAGAGGTCCATGCTCTTGAATACCTCGTCCTCGGGATAAGACGCAACCCCTATGCTTATTTTTAAATTTATCACCCTGGTCCTGTCGCCGAATTTATGCTTCGTGACAGCGTCCAGTATCCTCCGGGCCAGGAGCAGCGTGACCGGCCTGTTGGCCCCGGGGCAGACTATCACGAACTCCTCTCCGCCGTAGCGGATGATGCTGTCGTACCGCCTGACCGCCTTTTTTAACTGCGCCGCGAACTGCTTCAGCACGAGGTCTCCGAACCGGTGCCCGTAGACGTCGTTTATCGACTTAAAAAAATCTATGTCCAGCATTATCATGGAAAGCGGAAGGACGTCCCTCTTCGCGCGGGAGAACTCACTTTCGGCGATCTCTTCGAAATAGCGGTGGTTGAAAAGCCCTGTGTGGGAATCTACCAGCGACAGCTTGCCGAGTTTCCTGTTCATCCTCAGCAGCTTCTTATTTGTTTTCTCGAGATCTTCCTGCGCCTTCCTCTGCTCGGTTATGTCCTCAAGCGTCTCGACGGCGCCTATAATATTGCCTTTGGAATCCCTGAGCGCCTCCGCGCGGAAGGAGCTTACGGATTCATATGCCCCTTCGGCGAGTTTCGAATTGCAGTATTTTTCTAGGGCGTGGTTCCAATAGATGACTTTGCGGTCTTTGACGATGACGAACTGGGGTATAGGTGAACCGCGGATGATGCTTTTAAGCTTTGCTTCTCTTTTCGGATGATCGCTATAGGGGCCCATGCCGCTCCGCTCCTTTCTCGTCATCCCCCGTTAATTATGCCACCTTAGGCACTCGAAGGCAAGAACACCTTTTCCTTATATCAGAACGACCAATTCACCAGTACCATGAACTCCATCGGCTTCTTGTTGCCGTTGTAGTTCGCGAGGCCTATCTGGAGGCCGTCGAGGTTCTTCGTCGCGTTGACGACGCCGAACTGGAGGCCGTGCATCTCGCCGGCATAGTTGAAGAAACCGCCCTGGAAGCCGCCGAAATAGTCCTTGCTGTAATTGACCATGCCAACCGCCATACCGCGCGAGTCGCCCTTCGAGAGGTTAAGCCCACCGTACTGGAGGCCGTGCATGAAACCTTCCGTATAGTTCACAAAACCCAGCTGTACACCGCTGAAATCACCTCCGACGACATTCACAGCGCCCCACTCGAGGCCGACCATACGGCCCTTGACGTTGTTGACAAGTCCGATGTCTATGCCGCTGAAGTCCTGGTTGCATCCGTAGATCAGGTTAAGGCCCAGGCCTTTTATAGACTGGTCGTTCGGGACGAGCTGGAGAGGATCGAATATCGCGAGCTGGATGGGTTTCTCCTCGGCGCGGGCCGACACGGGGATCAACAGCATTACCAATAATACAAATAACACCGCTTTATTTTTCATGTCTTTCTCCTTTTATTAGGTTCCGTTAAAATAATACCTCCAGGCCCGCGGTGACCCCGTGGAATAAGGTGCCGGAATCGGTATTGACGCCTTGCGCCGTCACACTGATCGGGTTATACGCGCAATAGGTCTTCTCTATCTGCCCGGGCGCCAGCGCGACGCCTTCAAGCCAGAGCATCTCATAACCGAGTTTCAGCGCCATGCTCTTTGTGACCTGGTATTTGCATCGCAGGCCGGCCTCGCCGACGAAGGCGGCGTGATCGGTCCGGGCATTCGACTCGTACACTTTCTTCTGGATGCTTACCCCGGTCGATTCCGACGCGTGGTTCCAATATCCCCCGGCCTTCACGAGCCCGTTGACAGAGAAGCGGCCGCGCTCGAATAATACAGCGTCCGCGCCGGCCTGGATACCGTAGAGATCGTTCTTCGTGGTCGTATCCCAGAACGGCGGGAGATCTTCCGTATTCGGTATGCCCGGAAGGCCCTCTATCCGCGCTACATCGAAAAGATTATTGTTCGGATTGAACTTCCATAGAGGAAGGTCGCGGTCACGGGGCGGGATCGTGCCTTTAAGGTTCTCTTTCAGCCGGAGCCAGCGGAAGCCGCCGAGTATTTTTATCCTGTCGGAGAATTTCCTTTGGACGTTAAGTTCCGCGTTGTAGAGCTTCGTTGAGTAGTCCCAAGTCATTGACTGGTATGAAAAATCCTGGGTCTGGAAGAAGCCGCCGGGAGCTTTCATCACGAGCCAGTCAGTCGGGCTGTCGGGGCCGACTGACTCGGTCGTATCCCAGTCGTCTATGCGGGAATAAGATACCGATATATCGTATTTCGGGTTGAAATGGTAAGCCGCGCCCAGCCGGAATCCCGGCGTATAGCCCTGCTCGAGATCGGTGCTGTTAAGGGCCGGATTACTGACGGCGCTCGAGACGTTGGCGAAAGTTACGTCGCCCGGGACCCGTTCAACGAGTACCCGGCGTGCGGTGCCGACACGGTCCAATACGAGCGCTTCCGCGGAGAGGGTCCATCGCGGAGATTTCGGCGGCTCGGGCTGCGCCGCGCCGGATATGGCCGGCATGGCCAGGGTAACGGCCGCGAGCAGCATGGCAGGAAATCGAGCGTATTGCGTCTTTTTCCCCTTATTCGCCGTATATAGCAGCGATTATCAACCCCATGATGGGGTATTCAACGAGGCCTAAAATAGTCCAGTAGATCACGACTTCCGTAGCCACCGTCATGAAATAATACGTCGCGAACATACCCGGCAGCATGCCGACAGCCCACACGCATAACCCAAAGATGAGGCCCTTTACCAGCCTGTTCTTACCGGGAATGCCCTTACGGAGTAACGCGTAAACAGCTGCAAGCACTATGTTGAGTATGAATCCTACTATGAGATAGTCAATTCCGGGAGGGCCGTCCATTGGTTTCCAAACATTTGTCGGCTCGAGCTTGTATACCCAGTTGAACACACCTCCGCAGGTGACTGCGGCGATAATAAAGCCGAATATTGAAAGTGCTATTGCGGCGATGAGTAGCTTCCCTATTTTCATTTTGGACCTCCTTGGTGGGTTTTCCAATTTCTGATTGTACCTTAAAATAAAATCCCCCACAAGACAATACTATCGGGGACTATCCTGCCGAATTCCTTGATTTGCATTAAATGCATACTAAATGAATATTGCTAACTATAACCTGCGTTTTTTTAACAGGAATTATCATAATAAATATCTCGTATGAATTATTAAATATTTGAAGGGAGCAATTATAATTGTTTTTATTTGCATCTCTCATATCACACTGATGATGCGTTTGAAGCCTGGCGGTATTCATTAGTTTGCCTAGATAATCAGATGTTGTGCATATTTCAGGAAGTATTAATTTTCCAATATTTTTTAGAAATTCAATTGAATGCATAGGTGCTCGTCGTAATATAAATCTATGATTTTTAAGATTGTTTTCTTCCTTGTTATAAACACCCATTGCAATAGGAGAAAAATGCGTTTGAACATAACGACGCATGCTTGCATATGCTGAGCTGCCGAATATTCTAGATAATTCTATTGGAGTTTTTATTGATATGTCGTAGTCTGCAGCAATTTTTTCATACTTATCTAATTGAAATAGCGTCTCAGCGGCAAAATTATTTGCTTCGCGCTCAAATAAATCATCTACATCATGGTCTAACTCTAAATTTCCGTCTTCCATAATTTCATATATTTTACGCTGATGAGGCATGAAACCATGCCCTGACTCATGTAATTTAATGAATTTCTTTTTGTTTTCATGTTGAAGACGATCTATTAGTATTGCACCGGAAGGAACGTGCAGTAAACCTAATAATTTTTTAACTCCATGTATATTCGGGCGTGCAAATTTTTCAATTTTTGCAATAATATTAAAAGTTTTTTTATAATCAGTGGTCAACTCAAAGCCTTCATTAACATAGAGATTTGCAGATTTTACGATATGGTCAATTGGAGTCGGTAACTGCCCTACGGCATCTGCTTTATGTAATAAAGCTAGTGCATAGGATTTGACGTTTTTGAGCTCATCGGGATAAAGGGAAGAGTCGTCATCTTTCATTATTTTGTTTTGCCTTTGATGCGCGATAAAATTGTAGGTAGCTTAGAAGTACTGCCTTTTCATCATCTGTTATATCTTTTCTATTATAAAATACTAGTCCGCCTTTCCCTGATGATATTTCCTTACTTGACGTTTTTATATAACCTGCAACAGCCATAATGTCTTCATATGGGACATTGTATGATTTTGCAAGTACTTGTAAAACGTGAGGAGACGGTTTTGATATTTTCCCATTCTCAAGTTGACATAAATATGCATTTGATATGGCATCTCCTGTGGTTTTCTCAACCTCCCTGAGTGTCATATTCTTAACTATTCGCAATTCTTTCAGATATAGCCCTAGATTCCCCTTCCCTGTTTCCATTATATCCCCTCCCTATTTAGCCGAAAAAATGCTTGACAAATTTAGCATGCTTGATATAATCCCTATTAAGAAAGGATGGATAAAATTACTGGCTCGCAACCTTGCTTATCCATCCTTGGGTCTAGCTTTTCGCCCTAGCCCCACTGCTATAAGTTTATATTACGGAGGTGAGCTTGTCAATAACTTTTACGGTTCTTAAAGCGGAAATTCAACGAAAGGAGAAAACCTATGATATACGTAGGATTAACAGACAACCCGCAACAACGTTGTCAGGCTCATGGAAATCCTATAGACTGGGTTCAGAGAATGTTTTCCTCGGAATTTGAAGCGCGATTCTGGGAAAAACAATTACTTGCTCTACCGGGCTATAGGGGCGGGCCAGGCGGCGAAGGCTGGAGATACGGTTATCTGTATACTATCACTAGCCGAACGACTGAGTAACTGGTAATGTAACATCAAGGGAGGTGCAATTGCGCACCTCCCTTACATATCCGCTCTTCTCCGTGCTGATTTTGTACGCTTCCTTGCATGATATGAATTACTTCGTCGCAAGAGTACTTTGTATTCTGTATTAAACAGCTATAGCAACTACCTATTTTATTGTTAAAAGACGTATTCCCTCGAAGCAACTCTTGACTAATTGCCATAATAACTTATACTTTTGAGAATCAAGCGCTAAATCTACTGCTAAATTAACTATTGTTCCTGCGAATATATTTCTCCAATCTATGCGCCCAATTGTTTTCGCTTTATCAATTAAATAATCAAGCTTACTATTTACTATTTCTTTCTGTTCTTTATCTAAATTATAATTCCTTTCTATTTCTGACTTTAACTTCTCTATTGCTTTGATTATACGTTCAATCTGTGGAGAGCTAAAAGGTGAATTAGTTATTTCATCACCTAAATCAACTTTGTCCCCTGGTTTATAACTACTAATTTCCTCCCAAGGGTCAATAATTGATATTTCTTTTTCTAAAGAAATAAGCCAATCGATTACGCTCGAAGCTATATCAATCCATTTTTTTGTAAACACCTTTTCAAGCGGTTTTTCTGCTCCTGGCGAATAGTAACAATAATAGTATTCGACATCATAAAAATCAAATTTGTAATAATATGCTGTATTTATATATTTTAGATAAAGAACTTCTGTATCAGAAATATAGCCACTCTTCGTTTTTCCCCATTCAAATTCCGAAGGTTTCAGTCCCAATTCTACTATTTTATTAAATACCCATTCCTTCTGAGCTTTTAGAATAAATCTATCCATGTGTACACATCGCCTCCGTTTGGTAATATCTCTTTATTGTCACACGTATACATAATAATACCTCACCTATTCACTGGGTGAGGTATCGATGGTGACAAGCCGGTTCTGCGTGGTTGTCATACCTGGAAATTCCTATTTTATTAAAACCTTCCCTCGTGTATACGCTTGTTTTTTTGGCGTTCTCGCCAAAAAAACTGCGCACACTTCGGGATACTTCATTACATCTATAAGCGGGAAGTTATGGCTCCCCCGCCTGGGCTCGAACCAGGGACACATGGATTAACAGTCCATTGCTCTACCAACTGAGCTACAGGGGAGCGGAACTTTATCTAAAGAACGATGTTATTCTTCCGTTACTCCGCATCTCTTCTTGAGCGCGGCCCAATCGTCGTCTACCCTCTTCTGTATCGTCTCTACCACGGCTGTGTTCTCCGGCCTCAAAAGATGGCGGAAACGCACCTGCGCCTTAAGGTAGTCTGTTATCGGCTTCTTGACCGCGGGCTTGTAGCTGAGCTTCCAGGTCGTGCCGTTCTCTACTTCGAACAGCGGCCAGAAGCATGTATCCACTGCGAGCCTAGCGATCTCAATAGTCTTCTCGGAGGAATAACCCCACCCGAGCGGGCACGGCGATATTACGTTCATAAAAGCCGGGCCGTCGACCGAGAGCGCCTTCTGCGACTTCGTGATCAGGTCGTTCCAGTGGCTCGGTGACGCCTGCGCCACGAACGGTATTTTATGCGCTACCGCTATGCCTGTCAAGTCCTTCGGGAACTGCTTCTTCCCTATGGATTCCTTGCCTACGGGTGCCGTCGTCGTCTGGGTACCCATAGGTGTGGCGCCTGAGCGCTGGACACCCGTATTCATATAAGCTTCGTTGTTGTAGCAGAGATACAGGATCCTCGGGCCGCGTTCGAGCATGCCCGAAAGCGACTGTAATCCTATATCGTACGTGCCGCCGTCGCCGCCGAGTGCCACGAATCTCATCTCTTCCTTTACCTTGCCGCGGCGCTTCAGCGACCTGTACGCAGCCTCAGCACCTGAAACGGTGGCTGCGGAATTCTCGAACGCGCAATGGACAAAGCTCGAGTTCCACGCCGTAAAAGGATTCGGCGTCGTGGATACTTCGAGGCAGCCGGTCGCACTTCCTACAACTAACGGTATCTCCTGCGCCAGGCCCATCTGCCTTATGATTATAGGCGATGCGCAGCCCGCGCACATCCTGTGCCCGCCGGAGAGGAGTTCTTTTCTCTTGTTTAGTTCTTTTAAGTTTGCCATTAGTCCCTCACCCCCAGGTATGTCACAAGGTCTTTGACCTTGCCGGTCTTGGCTATTTCAGCCAGGTCCGCGTATACCTTATTGATCTCGGGGAAGCCCATATCGCGCCCTCCGAGGCCGTATACGTAATTAACAGCCGGTATCGCCGACTTCCTGTAAAGCGCGCCCCTGACTTCATCGAAGAGCGGCCCGCCGACTGCGTTGAGCGAATCCGCGCGGTCGAGGACAGCCACCGCCTTGAGTTTCTTGAGCGCGTCGGCTATCTCATCTTCCGGGAACGGCCTGAAGGTGCGTATCTTGAGGATACCCGCCTTTATACCCTTCTCGCGGAGCTCATCGACCACGGCGCGCGCCGTGCCGACCGTAGAGCCGAGCGCCACAATCGCTATCTCGGCGTCCTCAAGCTTGTATCCCTCGAGGTTCTTGTATTCGCGCCCGCATATCTTCGAGAACTCCTTGGCTACATCGCCTATGACCTTGAAGGAATCCTTCATCGCCGCGGCCATCTGGCGCCTGTGCTCGAAGTAATAATCCGGAAGGTCGAAACTTCCGAACGTCGTCGGGTTCTTCGGGTCGAGCAGCGTGTATTTCGGCTTGTATTCGCCGACGAACTTCTTCACTTCAGCGTCATCGTAGAGGTACATGTTCTCGATGGCGTGGCTGATGATGAAGCCGTCGTAATTCACCACTACCGGCAAAAGGATGCCCGAGTTTTCGGCTATCCTTATCGCCATCAAAAGATTGTCATAGACTTCCTGCGCGTTCTCGGCCCAGAGCTGTATCCAGCCCGAGTCGCGGATGCCCATCGCGTCGCCGTGGTCGCAATGTATGTTGATGGGCCCTGAGAGCGCCCTGTTTACCAGCGGCATCACTATCGGCAGGCGGTAGCTCGAGGCGATATAGACTATCTCCCACATGAGCGCGAGGCCCTGCGACGATGTCGCCGTCATCACGCGCGCTCCCGCGCATGACGCGCCGACGCATGCCGACATGGCGGAATGCTCGGATTCAACCAGCACGATTTCGGTATTCGATTCGCCGTCGGCGACGAACTGCGCGAACTTCTCCATCAACGACGTCTGCGGAGTGATCGGATATGCCGCAACTACGTCGGGATTGATCTGTTTCATCGCGTACGCTGCCGCGTCGTTACCCGTTAACGCTAATAGTTTTTTGCTCATTTCTCTTCCTTGACCATTTTAACCGCGCCCACCTTGGGCGGGCACATCGCGGCGCAGATCCCGCAGCCCTTGCAGTGCTCGTAATCGATGCCGCAGACCTTGCCGTCCTTTATCATTATCGAGGAATCCGGGCAGTGTATCCAGCACGCGTTGCACTGGATGCATTTCTCCTGCGACCATACCGGCCTGAACGTGCGCCATGTCCCGCTGTTGTATTTCATCGCGCTGCCGGCGTCCGGATTGATACCGCCTATCACCATCTCTTTCCAGCTTGGTAATTTTACCTTTTCCGTTTTTGCCATATTATTCCGCCTTTACCTCTTTATACGCCTGCTCTATCGCCTCAAGGTTGCCCTTGATGACCTCAGGCGTGAACTTTGCCGCGAAACTTTCCTTGAACGTATCGGTCAGGCTCTCGAGCTTTATGAGGCCCGTCGCCTTCAGCAGCGCGCCGACCATCGGCATATTCGGTATGTTGCGCCCGACCTTTGCCACGGATATCGAGGTCGCGTCCACCGTGAATATCTTTCCGCCCTTGATGCCGAGCTTCTGGCGGATCTCCTTTGCCGTGAATACGGTGTTGATAACTATCGACGTGTCATCTTTCATGCCCTCGGTGATGTCGACGACGTCAATGAGCGTCGGGTCGAGCACCACGATGCAATCCGCCGCCGTTATCGAGCAGTGGATCGTGATGGGCTTGTCGCTTAACCTTGTGAAGCTCCTTACAGGCGCCCCGGTGCGTTCAGCGCCGAACTCCGGGAATGCCTGGAGATTCTTACCTTCGCGGAGGGCCGCCTCGCCGAGCAACTTTGCCGCGGTTACCGCGCCCTGCCCGCCCCTTCCGTGCCATACTACTTCAGTTATGCCTTTCATCTGCCTTCCTGTTGTTTAAATAATACGCCATCAACGACGAGGACGAGAACAAGAAAAAATACGC
>JBAYMW010000020.1:0-16820 GCA_041663405.1 Candidatus Omnitrophota bacterium
CGAATATTATGAAGATATAGGGATGTGGCAGGCCTTGATGGACCTTTCGACGGAGATGGTCGAAGGTTATTCCATCGCGCCGGAAGACCTGAGGGATAGTATAAATGAGGAATATATCGGTGATATGTCTCTCGGCGGTTCATTTGCCGGGAACGGGACTATATACGGTAACATAAGCACCGCGTACAGCTATTCGATCGGCGAGATGCCATGGGGCATTTTCAACATTAAGATGGGCGGGTGGTACTCCAAGAATGACGGGAACGTTCCCGAGAACGGCCTCGCGTTAGGCAATATACAGAGCGATTACGGCGAGCACCTGCTTATCACGGCGAAGAATGTCCGCTCTGGAGGCGGCTCGATAGCCGCTGACGTTACGGGCGCGTTCATAGACCTCGAGGAGGGCACGATAGGAAAGGTCGCCGGCGATTTCCGCGGAAATTCCACGGACCATTATTATTATTATGACGATCTTGGCCAGTTAACCGGAGAGTATTCATATACATCCTGGGCGGGAGCGGCAATAGGCGCATGGAAGACCGAGCCGCTCGCTTATTCCGGCATCCTGACCGACGGCGGGTTCGGTTATGTCTCAGAGTATTGGGGCGAGTTCGATGCCGAATACGGAGATCTTAGCGGCGTATTCGGAGGAGCCGGGAACATATGGGAAGGCCCGGCCGATTTCACGCTTATCGGCGGCTTCTCAAATCCTGACTATAAGCTTTGGGCGTCCGATTTTGTCATAATAACAGATGACAACGCCGTCGCTACCGGTACTATGGGCGGCACATCGGTGGAGAACAGGCTCAAGGGCATGCTGCTTTCCATTTATATCAGGGAGACCGATGAAGGTTATCGCGCCGGATATATAATGTCGTCCGACGAAACCGGTAATTATGATACGTTCAACGGGGATTTCTACCCGTCGCTTGGCATGTTCGGCGCGTCCGGAAATCTCGCATATTACCTTGACCTCCCGACGGAATATGCGCCTTCGGTCCTTCTCGGCGGCGATGAAGCCCTTGATTACAACGATGTCTACGGCGTAATAGGAGGGGACATCAGGGGCACGCTTGGCGGCGAATCGATGGCCCTGATCGACCAGAACTGGAGCCTTTGGAGGGCCGCAAGCTCGGGCACGTTCGGCAATAGCCCTGAGGACAATTGGACTGCGGCTATGGGTGATGTGGAATATGATGGAGACGGCCTCTACTCAACATATACGCTCGCGTTCATTGACGGCACGTCATGGGAGGACGGCGAATTCAGCGCCGACATCTCAGGCAAAGTGTTGTCGAACAGGGAGCTTACCACGTTCATCGGCAAGATGCTCGGTGCATACGATACGGAATATGACTCATGGGAGGCGCTTTCAATTGGCGTAGCGCAAGCCGAGTACCTTACCCTGAGCGGTTCATCGGACGGGTACATCTTTTATGACGAAGACGGATTTGTCGAAAACGGCATCACCTACGGAAATATAGGAAGTGCACAGCAGGAATGGTGGGCTGGCGGCGCCTTCGACGTAATAACGATGGGCGAATACGAGGGAAACCTGGACCGCAGTTCATATCTCATAGGTTCCCAGATCAGCAGCTTCAACGGCTATGACGGGACCAATACGACCGATGACGGCGAAGGCGCGTTTTGGGGATGGACCGTCGGCATGGCGCGTAACGGGCGGCTGCCGAACATGTATACAGTCGCATTATTCATCTCGCCCGGCGAGGACGGCTACCAGGCGGGTATACTGCGCGGCAGCTCGGATGGCCTTTATTGCGCAATGCCCACCGAATACCTGGATTACGGCGAAGATGTGGACGTCGGAATATGGCAGGCCGAAGGAACATGGACGCCATCCGTTATGATGGATTATATATCCATGGACACTTCGGCATTTGTGGATAGCATCCAAATTGACGAGAACATGTTCAAGGCGGCCGGCATCGGAAATATTAACGGCAACCCGTTGGAAGCCCAGATAGTACAGGCGTCGACAGCTAATTTATCCGGCTATGACAACTGGGGGATAATCAGGGGCACCATGCTCGCGCAATCGGATTCCGCCGTTACCGCCGGCGCCTGGAGAACGGCCCTGGGCGGTGTTGTAGCTGATATGGGTAACGGAGAAAGCTACCTGCTGTTGTCCGCAAAGGGCACAAACAGCGTCTCGGACATTTCGTATGAAGGCATAAAGGAAGGCGATGTCAACGGTTCGTTCAGGGGCGTATCCCTCTCTCCTGAGGATTGGGACAGCGAGACCGGAAAGTACCTGACTATGAATGTAGGCCGCGTAGAGGGAGACATATCCGGCTTCTATGAAGCGGGCGTGGATACCACTATCCAGACCGCGTTCGTAGGCCAATGGGTAGACCTCGCCGAGCTGGATACAAGCATGCTCGGATTCGATAACGTCGCGATCGCCGAGATGGTAAACATGCCCATCACGGAAACCTACACCGCGCTGCTCCAGGGTAACGGAGCGCTCGGAGCCGCAGGGACCATAACCGGCAATATGGACATAAGCTTCTACGCGCAGAACGCGCTGGACCTGAACGGCATATGGGCCGCGCTATTCAACGGAAGCTATGCCGGATACACGGGTGGCAACGACTGGAACATCAATTATAGCAACGACGCCGGGGTCAGCGCGGTATTGACCGGCACGCAGTGGAGTGAAGGACAATGGGTCGCTAATGTGGCGGGAACCGCCCCGGGAGACGTGAACTTTAACGGCCAGGCCGGCGGTACCTACACCGGGACGGAAACAGGGACGTTCGAGGGAGCAGGCGCCGGAACGTGGAACCAGGGAAATCAATAGTGCGCGCAGCAGCGGTATTGATATTTGCGCTTATGATAATTGGTTGCGGGAGGCCGGCTGAAAAGCCGGCTTCCGCAGTCTCGGGCGGCAAGGTCATCGCTACCGTTAACGGGGAGCCGATCTTCGACAAGGACCTGAAGCTTTCGCTGGCCCTCAGGTTTAAGGATGACCCTTCGATGCAGGTAAAGCCCTCTACCATGAGCGAACAGATACAGCTCCTTATTGATGAGCGCCTTAAGCTGCAAAGCAAGACACGCGAGAATTCCGATATAAAAATCTTAAAATAGCTTCCGCAGGATACCGCCCGCCAGTAATATGAATTGACTAAGCCTCTACTCTGTGATAAACTTTTATTTTATTCAGTCAAAATAAAGGGGTTATGACGTGAAACTGCCTGACAGAAAAGGCCATTTTGGCGTCTTCGGAGGAAAATACGTTCCCGAGACGCTTATGACAGCGCTCGAAGAGCTTGAATGTGTTTATATGGCCGCAAAAAAAGATAAAAAATTCTCCGAGCAGCTCCGGTATTATCTGGAGGAGTACGCCGGAAGGCCAAGCAACCTTTATTATGCCGCTCGGCTCACGAAGGCGCTAAAGGGCCCCAAAATATACCTCAAAAGAGAAGACCTCCTGCATACCGGTTCCCACAAGATAAACAATACGCTGGGCCAGGGCCTGCTTACCGTGAGGATGGGAAAAAAGCGCATCATCGCCGAGACCGGAGCCGGCCAGCACGGCGTCGCGACGGCAACAGTGGCGGCGCTCTTCGGCCTCGAGTGCGAAGTATTTATGGGCGAGGAGGATGTGCAGCGCCAGTCGCTGAACGTCTTCAGGATGAAATTGCTCGGCGCCAAAGTCAATCCGGTAAAGAGCGGAAGCAGGACCCTCAAGGATGCGATGAACGAGACGATGAGGGACTGGGTCACGAACGTAGGGACGACGCATTATTGCATAGGTTCGGTGGCCGGCCCGCATCCTTTCCCGATGATGGTAAGGGATTTCCAGTCGGTAATAGGCATCGAGGCGAAACGCCAGATACTCAAATCCGAAGGAAGGCTTCCCGATTACCTGATGGCATGCGTCGGCGGCGGGTCTAACTCGATGGGTTTGTTCTACCCGTTCCTGAATGACAGGAAGGTCAAATTTATCGGCGTAGAGGCTGCGGGAAAAGGCCTTTCGACGGGGATGCACGCGGCCACCCTGGAAAGAGGCGGGATCGGCGTACTCCACGGAAGCAAGAGCTACCTGCTCCAGGACGATGCCGGCCAGGTCAAGATCGCGCATTCCATATCGGCGGGGCTTGATTATCCCGGAGTCGGACCGGAACATTCATTTTTCAAGGATACGGGCCGCGCGAAGTATTTCTCCGCCACTGACGACGAAGCATTGGACGCTTTCCGGCTGTTGTCGGAGACCGAGGGCATAATACCCGCCCTGGAATCATCGCATGCGGTCGCATACCTGGCAAAGATATCCCGGAAACTTAAGAAGAGCGACCTTGTGGTCGTATGCCTTTCAGGGAGAGGCGACAAGGACGTCGATATGGTATCGCGCATATTGTCGGAAAAACATGAATAGGATAGATAAAAAATTCGCGGAACTTAAAAAGCTCGGCCGGAAGGCGCTTGTCGCCTTCATTACGGCGGGCGACTACGGGCTGCAGAACACGAAGAAGCTCGTGCTAGAGTTCGAGGCGCGCGGAGCGGATATAATCGAGTTGGGGATCCCGTTCTCCGACCCGGTCGCCGACGGCCCGACTATACAGATATCGTCCGAGAGGGCTCTCAAAAAAGGCACCAGGCTGAAGGATGTCATCTCTGCCGTCGGAGAATTAAGGAAAAAAACGGAGATGCCTATAGTCCTTATGGGCTACTATAACCCGATCCTGAAGTACGGGATAAATAAATTTATCTCTGATTGCGCGAAGAACGGCGTGGACGGCGCGATCATACCTGACCTGCCGCCGGAAGAATCCGGCGAACTTGTAAGCGCTGCAAGAAAGAAAGGTTTCGCTACGATCTTCCTGCTGAGCCCGACAAGCACAGCGGCGAGGATCAAGCTGATCTCGAAATATTCAAGGGGATTCATCTATTACGTATCACTGACAGGGATAACCGGCGCCAGATCCTCGCTTCCGGGGGGGCTCGCATCGAGGGTCAGGCTTATCAAGAGGCATTCGAAACTGCCGGTATGTGTCGGTTTCGGCGTATCGAACCCGGCACAGGTCAGGCAGATATGCCGCGCAGCCGACGGAGCTATAGTCGGTTCCGCCATAGTCAAGGAGATGGAGAAGAACTACGCCAAAAAGCGGTTTATCGGGAACGTAGGGGACTATGTGCAAAAACTTGCGGAGGCATCCCATTAAAAAGAATATCTATGCCGTAATAATCGCCGGAGGCAGGGGCGAGAGGTTCTGGCCGAAGAGCAGGATCAAGACGCCGAAGCAGACCCTGAAGCTTATGGGAAGACGGTCGCTGATCCAGGAGACCGTCTCCCGCATCGGCACTATCGTGCCGAATGACAGGATCTACGTCATAACTAACAAAGAGCAGCTCGAATCGATAAAGGCGGACCTTCCGGCAATAAAGAATATCGTCGCGGAGCCGGCCGCAAGGAATACGGCGGCCGCATGCGGTCTTGCTGCCATGATAATAAAGAAGCGTGATCCTCGCGCGACTATGATCGTGCTGCCCTCGGACCACCTTATTAAGGACAAGGATAAGTTCATCGACGCGCTGCTTACGGGAGTGCAGGTCGCGGAGGCGTCCAACGGCCTTGTCACAATAGGCGTAAAGCCGACCTTTCCCGCTACGGGATACGGTTACCTGCGGATAGACACGAGCGGCCAGTTCAGGATAAAGGGGCCCGGCCTGAAGGCGGTAGTCCACAGGGTAATGGCATTTGTGGAAAAACCGAGCCTTCAGAACGCCGTCAGGTTCCTGAGGGAAAAGAGGTATTACTGGAACAGCGGCATGTTCATCTGGAAGGCGACGAGCATACTTGACGCGATAAAGGAGAACCTTCCGAGGCTCTATCTCGGGCTTCAGCTTCTCGAACCGAGCATCGGGCGGACCAGTTTTAAAAGCAAGCTTAAACAAGTCTATCCTAACCTGGAAGAGATATCGATAGATTACGGCGTCCTTGAAAAAGAGAAGAGGATATTCGCGGTGGAGGGAAAATTTTATTGGGATGACCTGGGCTCGTGGGATTCGCTGGCAAGGCATCTCTCTACCGATTCGAACGGGAATTTTTCGATCGGGTCTCACAAGGCGATAGAGACGAAAAGCTCGGTTATCGTCTCGGCGCAGGGCGTGATAGGGACCATCGGAGTTGATAACGTCATAGTGGTCCGCGACGGAGATTGCGTCCTCGTCTGCCGCAGGGACCTGGCTCAGGACGTGAAGAAACTGATCTCCATGATGAAGGAAGATAAGGAGCTGAAAAAGTACCTCTGATGCGAGTGCTTGGTCTGGATTTCGGAGAAAAACGGATAGGCGTCGCCGTGAGCGACCCCCTAGGCATCATTGCGCAGGGAGTGACCGTAATAGAGAGAAAGACTATCGAGGAAGACCTGAAAGCCATAAACGCCATAATCTCCGAATACGGCGCGGAATCGATAGTCGTGGGCATGCCTATCAACATGGACGGCACTAAGGGCAAGAGCGCCGACAAGGTCACGGAATTCGTGGAAGTGCTCAAGGCCTCCGCCGGAATCCCGGTGGCCACATATGACGAGCGCTTATCCACCAAGGAGAGCGAGAAGTTCCTTATATCATCGGACGTATCGCGCAGGAAGAGGAAGAACGTGATCGATAAGGTCGCTGCGCAACTCATACTTGAATCGTATCTCGAGAGGCTGAAGAATAATGTACGAACTTAGCACGCTTAATAACGGGACGCGCTGCTCCGCAAGGAGCCTGCCGGACAGGGATTCGCTCGCGATCGGAGTTTGGCTTGGCGTAGGCGGACGCTATGAACCCAAGAAGATATCCGGCGTATCCCATTTCATCGAACACCTGCTTTTCAAGGGGACAAAGAAACGTTCCGCCGAGGACATAAAGCAGCAGATCGAGGGCCGCGGCGGCGCGATGAACGGGTTTACTTCCGAGGAATTCACCTGCTACCTCGTGAAGGTCCTGAACAGGGACATGGAGAACGCGCTTGATATCCTTTCCGATATGGTATTCAACGCCAGGTTTTCCCCTAACGATATGAAGAAAGAGCGGCACGTGATAAAGGAAGAGATAAAACTTTATGTGGACCTGCCTAACCATCACGTCCACGACCTGCTCATGGAGCTTCTCTGGCCGGAGCAAGCGCTCGGAAGGAACCTCGCCGGGACCCTGGAGACCGTTACGTCCATGACCCGCGATGAGATCTGCGGATACAAGAACAAGTATTATAACCCGCGCAATGTCGTGATCTCAGCGTGCGGGAACCTAGATACCGCGGAGCTCTTCTCGTGCTGCGATAAGTACTTCGGCTGCGCAAAAGCCGGCAACAGGGCTTCTTATAAGAAAGCGGAGGAAGCGCAGAGAAGGCCGATGCTAAAGATATTGTCCAAGAAGACAGAACAGGCGCATATGGCCATAGGTTTGCGCGCCTTCGGAAGGAACGATCCCGACAGGTACGCGCTGACGCTCCTGCATATAATTCTCGGGGGCAATATGTCGAGCAGGCTGTTCAGGGAAGTGAGGGAGAAAAAAGGCCTTGCGTACGAGATAGGGACCTCCGTTAAAAAATTGCACGATACGGGCGCCTTCATCGTATCGGCCGGCCTCGACAACAGGAACATCGCCAAGACGCTCGATATAATCATGAAGGAGCTCAAAAAGATAAGGACAAAGGATATAGGTAAAGGTGAGTTCGAGCGCGCGCGCGAGTTTTACAGGGGGCAGATGCTCCTCGGGCTCGAAGACACTATCGACCAGATGCTTTGGATGGGCGAGCATCTCTCATCCAAAGGGGAGATACCGACGCCGCAGGAGGTCGTACAGAAGATAGCGAGCCTGACTCCCGACGACGTAAAGCGCGCCGCGGGAAGGATAATTGATAATTCCGGCCTTAATATGTCATTGATAGGCACGATCGATAAATCGCAGGAAAAAGAGATCTCTAAAGCGCTTAACATCGGGTGAGGGGGCGCAACCAAAGGAGACCTGAAATGGCAAGAAAGACCACGCAAAAGGAAGATGTCATCAAGTTCGGCACGGACGGCTGGAGGGGATTGATAGCGGACGACTTCACGTTCGATAACCTCCGCATCGTCGCGCAGGCCTGCGCCGAATATTTTAACGACGAATTCAAGGCGCGGCGCGGGATCATTGTCGGCTACGATACCCGTTTCATATCCGACAAATTCGCCCAGGCGGTCGCCGAGGTCCTCGCGGCTAACGGTATCAAGGTATACCTTTCCGACAGGCCTTCGCCTACCCCTACGACAAGCTACAACATCCGCCATATGGGCTTGAACGGCGGCCTTATCATAACGGCAAGCCATAATCCCGGGCGTTTCAGCGGCCTGAAGATCAAGACCCCCAAGGGCTCGCCGGCGGACCAGACGGTGACCCATAAAGTTGAATCTTTCCTCTATAAGAACAAGGTAAGGACAATCCCGCTTGCGGACGCGGTCAAATCGGGCAGGATCGAGATGATCAACCCGATGCCGAGATATATCGAGGCTGTAAGGAAATACCTTGACCTCGACCTGTTGAAGAATTGCAATATAAGGGTACTGGCCGAGGCGATGCACGGCGCCGGCAACAGTTACCATGCCGAGGTATTGAAAGGGACAAAAGTCCCGATTGACGTGATGAACTCCGAGCCGAACCCCACATTTGAGGGTTTGAAACCGGAGCCGTTACCCCATAATATGCCGAAATTCATGGCCGAAATGAAGAAGGGCCATTACGATATCGGGTTGGCCACCGACGGCGACGCGGACAGGGTGGGCGCCGCCGCGCCGGGCGGAAGGTTCATAACCCCGGGAGAGATAATGTGCCTGATAGCGCTGCACTTCATAGAGAACAGGCGCTGGAGGGGCGCGTTGGTCAAGAACATTGCCGGGCCGATGCTTATGAATAAAATAGCGAAGCATTACAACCTTAAGTTCTTTGAGACGCCCGTCGGCTTCAAGCATATAGCGAAATTAATGCAGACGGACAATGTGCTAGTCGGAGGGGAAGAGTCCGGAGGCATAGGCGTCAAGAACTACATTCCAGAGAGGGACGGCATCCTTACGGGGCTGCTGCTTGTCGAGATGATGCAGCAGGAGAAGAAGCCTATACTCGCGCTGATCGAGGACATGGAGAAGAAGTTCGGGAAATTCAGGTACCACAGGCAGGACGTCGAGATACCTCTCAAGACCAGGGAGAAGGTCGTCAAGGAGCTGTTCGCGAAACTCCAGGGTAATGCCGGGAAGATCTTCAAGAGGAAGGTGGTCGACATGAAGACCTACGACGGCCTGAAATTCATATTCGACGACGAAAGCTGGCTGCTCATAAGGCCGTCAGGCACAGAGCCGATCCTGAGGGTATACAGCGAGGCACACTCCGATAAAGAAGCCGGGGAACTGATCAATACCGTAGATAAAATGTCAAAAAGCATCAAATAATGGATATATCGTCGATCCGCAACTTTTGCATAATCGCGCATATAGACCACGGCAAGTCGACTCTGGCCGACAGGCTGCTGTTAAAAACAGGCGCGATATCCCAGAGGGATTTCCACGATCAGATGCTTGACGGCATGGACCTCGAGAGGGAGCGCGGCATCACGATAAAGGCAAAAGCCGTGAGGCTGGTGCATCATGACGCGGACGGCAAAGAATATATACTCAACCTCATAGACACTCCGGGGCACGTTGACTTTACGTACGAGGTTTCCAAGGCGCTCGCGGCATGCGAGGGGGCGCTCCTGGTCGTCGACGCATCCCAGGGAGTCGAAGCCCAGACAGTCGCAAATCTCTATCTCGCGCGCGAACACGGCCTCAAGATAATACCGATAATAAATAAGATAGACCTGGCGAGCGCGGAGCCCGAAAGGATATGCCAGCAGCTCAGGGAGACCCTGCATATCACGGATGTCGAGCCCATATTGGCGAGCGCAAAGACGGGCATCGGCGTCGACGAAATAGTGGATTCCATCGTAAAGAATGTCCCCGCGCCCAAAGGGGATGCCGGCAACCCGCTTCAGGCGCTTGTCTTCGACTCAGCATTCGATACCTTCAAGGGCGTCGTTATATTCATTAGGCTCAAGAACGGCGTACTAAGGAAAGGCATGAAGGTCAGGATGATGGGTACCGGGCGTGTCTATGACATCGAGGAGGTGGGTATCTTTAAACCGTCCCCGGTCGCAATAGAGGAGCTTACATGCGGAGAGGTCGGGTACATCACGTGCAATATCAAGGACCCGAAAGAGGTCAACGTCGGCGATACGGTCACCGATTTCCGCAAACCCGCTGCGGACGCCCTGCCGGGATACAAGAAAGTACGGCCGCTCGTGTTCTGCGGCCTCTATCCGGTCAACTCGAAGGATTTCACTTTCCTCAGGGACGCGCTCGAGAAACTTGAATTGAGCGATTCTTCCTTCATTTACGAGGTGGAATCTTCCGTATCATTCGGCTTCGGATTCAGATGCGGGTTCCTCGGCCTGTTGCATATGGAGATCGTACAGGAGAGGCTTGAAAGGGAGTACAACCTTAACCTGATAGCGACCACCCCGAGCGTGGTCTACAAGGTAAAGAAGACGGACGGGCAGATCGTAGAGATCGAGAACCCCAGCAAGCTCCCTGCCCCGCAGGAGATCGAGCATATCGAAGAACCGTACATACGCGCGTTCGTGATCACTCCGGCGGATTCACTCGGGAACGTGATGAAATTGTGCCAGGAGAGAAGGGGCGTATACAAGTCCACCGAGTACCTCGACCCGACAAGGGCGATGCTGGTCTATGAATTCCCATTATCAGAGATTATTGTGGATTTTTATGATAGAATTAAATCCATCACGCGCGGATACGGTTCGCTCGATTATGAGTTCAAGGAATACCTCGAAAGCGACCTTGTAAAACTCGATATACTTATAAACGGAAAACCGTGCGACGCGCTGTCATTCATAGTGCATAAGGACAGCGCATATACGAAGGGCAATCAGCTCGTCACAAAGCTGAAAGAGCTCATACCGAGGCAGCTATTTGAGGTCGCATTGCAGGCGGCTATAGGCAGCAAGATAATCGCCCGCGAGACGGTCCGTCCGGTCGGCAAGAACGTGACCGCGAAATGCTACGGCGGAGACATATCAAGGAAGCGCAAGTTGTGGGAGAAGCAGAAGGAAGGCAAAAAGCGCATGAAACAGTTCGGAAAGGTCGAGATACCCCAGGAAGCCTTTATGGCCGTCCTGAAGCTCTAAGGAGATAAAATGGCGAAGGATGTAAAAGTAAAGAAAAAGAAATCATTGACAAGGGAGCTTGTTGAGATAGTCATCACAGCCTTCCTTCTCGCGTTCGTGATAAAGGTATTCGTATTCGAGCTCTATAAGATACCGTCCGGCTCGATGATACCCACACTTCTCGTGGGCGACAGGATCGTCGTGGTCAAATACGTGTTCGGGCCCAGGCTGCCTTTCGTGAATTTCAGGCTGCCCGGCATAAGGGAACCGAAGATGGGGGAGATAGTCGTATTTAAATCCCCGGATGACCCGAGGAAATCCTTTATCAAGAGGTTCATCGCCTCGGGAGGCGATACCGTCGAGATAAAGAACGGCAAGCTCCTGGTGAACGGGACGGCCGTTGAGGACCCGCCGGCATTCAGGCGCGTATATTATTACAACAGGGGGGACTACGGGCTGGAAGGAAAACCCGTCACGGTGCCGAAGGACTGCTATTTCGTTCTCGGCGACAACTCCGCTTCAAGCAAGGACAGCAGGTACTGGGGTTTCGTCCCGAAAAACTACCTTATCGGGAAAGCCGTATTGGTAATATTGCCGTTCGACAGGATGCAGCTTATAAACGGTAATTAAATGAACATAGCGAACAAGATAACGATCCTCAGGGTGTTGCTTACCCCGGTTTTTGTCGGGCTTGCGCTGTATTACAAGCCGGAGAAAGATCATCTCAGGTACTACGCGCTGTGTGTATTCAGCATAGCGGTCCTTACCGACGCGCTTGACGGTTTTCTCGCGCGTTTCCTGAAGCAAAAAACGACCCTCGGGACCATAATGGACCCCATCGCGGACAAATTGCTGCTTATAACCGCTTTCATAAGCCTTACCGTATGGAATGCCAGCATAAAACTGCCGCTCTGGCTTCCGATAATAGTTGTCAGCCGTGATATCATAATAGTGATAGGCGTATTGGTAATATTCCTCATACACGGCGACGTCAAGATATCTCCGAGCCCGCTGGGCAAGATCACGACCTTCTTCCAGATGGCCGCGATAATCAGCGTGCTCCTGTTATACAGGCACTCTGAATATATCTGGAACACGGCCGTCGTATTCACGGGACTTTCGGGCATAGACTATATTTTCAAAGGAGCGCGCCTGATGAACGGGAACACGGTGAAAAAATAATATGGAAACCCTGCTTTCTCTGTTAATATGCTACATTATCGGATCGATACCCACTAGCTTCCTCGTGGCGAAATACCTGAAGGGCATCGATATCAGGGAGCACGGGAGCGGCAATGTGGGGGCGACCAATACCGCGAGGGTTGTGGGATAAGGGTGGGGCCTGCTCGTCCTTGCCGTAGACATTTTAAAGGGGCTCGTCTGCGTGACCCTGGTCGCGAAACTTTTCCTCAGGTGGGGCGTCCCGGTCGACGAACAGGTCTATCCGCTGATCCTCGGGGCGATGGCGATAGCCGGCCACATCTGGACGGTGTTCCTCGGCTTCAAGGGAGGCAAGGGCATAGCGACATCATCGGGCGTATTTATCGGCGTCGCGCCAAAGGTATTGCTGATCGCCCTCGTGATATGGATAGCGGTTTTCCTGTGGAAGAAGTACGTATCACTAGCCTCGATAGTCAGCGCGGTCTCGATACCCTTAATGGTATCGGTGATGGGATACCCGTCGCTGTTCGTACTTATAAGCTCCGCCATTTGCGCGGTAACGGTATATAAACATTATCCGAATATTAAGAGGCTCGTACGCGGCGAAGAGCACGCGTTCGAGTTCAAGAGACATGGCTGATCAAAAAAAGATAACTGTCATAGGCGACGGGGGATGGGGCACCACGCTCGCGATCCTGCTGGATTCAAAGGGGCACAAGGTCAGCCTGTGGGGCGCATTCGCGGAATATACCGCGAAGATGAAGTTGTCGCGCGAGAACGTGAAATTCCTTCCGGGTGTGAAGATACCGGGCACCATCGAACTAACTTCGGAGATAGGGCAGCCGGCCAAAGATTCCGATGTCATCGTGATGGCTGTACCGTCGCAGTATATGCGCAAGGTCTCGGGAATATTGAAGGGCATCGATACCGAGGGGAGATTATTCGTCAGCGTCTCAAAAGGCGTCGAGAACGGGAGCCTTATGAGGATGTCAGAGGTAATAAAGGATGTCCTCGGGAACATAAGGATCGGCGCGCTCTCAGGGCCGACGATATCCTACGAGGTCGCGCGCGGCCTCCCGACGACCGTGGTCGCTGCGTCTTCGGACGAAAACGCCGCGAAGGAGATCCAGGACCTCTTCATGACGGAGAATTTCAGGATATACTCCAACACCGACGTCATCGGCGTTGAGCTGGGAGGCTCGCTCAAGAACGTCATAGCGATAGCAGCGGGAATATCCGACGGGCTTGGTTTCGGCGTCAATACTAAATCGGGCCTTCTTGTAAGGGGGATCGTGGAGATAGCGCGCCTCGGTACCGAAATGGGGGCAAAGCACGAGACATTCTACGGCATAAGCGGGCTCGGGGACCTCGTCACTACCTGCGTCAGCACACACGGCCGGAACAGGTGGTTCGGCGAGCAGATAGGCAGGGGAAAAGCTCCCGATGCCATCCTCAAGAGCACCGAGATGGCGGTGGAAGGGGTCGGGACCGCAAGGTCCTGCCATGAACTATGCGGGAAATACGGCATCGAGATGCCTATTGCCAACGAGGTATACAGCGTGATATTCGAGGGCAAAGACCCAAAGACAGCCGTGCGAAACCTCATGACCCGCAGTAAAAAATCGGAAGACCGCAAGTAAACAACCCGTTAATTCCAGCTATACTTTTTCCAGGCAATTTGTTATAATAAATGCTCTAATTCTTTAGAAAATCTATATCGGGGCGTGGCTCAGTTTGGTAGAGCACTTGTATGGGGTACAAGTGGTCAGCGGTTCAAGTCCGCTCGCCCCGACCATCTTTTTGCGGGAGATAAGTGAAATGGAAAAGATCAACGTAGGATTGATTGGGTTTGGTACCGTCGGGGTGGGCGTAGCGCGCGCGCTCATGGAGAAGTCCGCCCATTTTGAACGCCTTGTCGGGGCGCGTGTCGTCCTCAAAGCCATTTGCGACAATGACTTAAGGAGAAAAAGGCACATAAAAGTCAACAGGAAGATACTGACCAGCGACATAAATAAGGTCTTAGGCAACCCGGATATCGATATCGTAGTCGAGCTGGTCGGAGGCATTCATCCGGCCAAGGAATTCGTCCTTAAGGCGATCAAGAGCGGACAACACGTCGTGACCGCAAATAAAGCGCTGATCACCGAGCACGGGCAGGAGATATTTGACGCCGCCCAAAAGGCCGGCGTTGAGGTGTTCTATGAGGCATCCGTAGGCGGAGGGATCCCTATTATCAAAGCCCTGCGCGAAGGCCTTATCGCGAACGAGATAGATACCGTGATGGGGATAGTGAACGGGACCTCTAATTATATCCTGTCTTCTATGGCCGAGGAGGGATTGAGTTTTTCCGACGCGCTCGACCAGGCAAAGAAGAAGGGATATGCCGAAAGAAATCCGGCCCTCGATATAGAGGGTTACGATTCGGCGCACAAGCTTGCGATACTTACCCTGCTCGGATTCGGCAAATTCGTGAAGCTCGAGGATATCTACGTCGAAGGTATACTTGACGTCTCGCAGAACGACATCAGGTATGCCGATGAGTTCGGTTACGCGATCAAGCTGCTCGCGATCGCGAAACGCAGGGATAACGAGCTCGAGGTAAGGGTCCATCCGACACTGCTATCCAAAAAACACCTTCTTGCGAACGTTAATGGCGTTTACAACGCCATATATGTGCACGGGGACATGGTCGGAGGTACCTTATTCTACGGAAGGGGCGCCGGGCAAAATCCTGCGGCAAGCTCCGTCGTCGGGGACGTGATAGACCTCGCGCGCAATTTGAGGTTCAATTCCGTTGGAAGAGTCCCGATCTACATGAAGGACAAGTCGATAAACAAGATAATGAAGATAGACGACATAGAGGCCAGCTATTACATCAGGATCTCCTGCATCGACAAGCCGGGCGTCCTGGCCAAGGTGGCGGGGATACTGGGTCGCCATGGGATATCGATAGCCAGCGTCGGGCAGAAGGAAAGGCGCAAGGCCCGGATCGTGCCGGTCGTGATGATGACCCATGAGGCAAAGGAAAAGAACATGAGACAGGCGCTTGAGGAGATAGACAGGATCTCCGCAATAAGGCGGAAGACTGTAGCAATTAGAGTGGAGAGGTAGAGACGTGTGGCGGGGATTGATACACAGGTACGGCAAATATCTTCCGGTATCGTCAGAGACACCGGTCATAACCCTCAACGAGGGGGATACTCCGCTCATACCTTCCTGCTATCTGAACGAGAAGCTCGGAAAGGGCTATGAGGTCTACCTGAAGTTCGAGGGCGCGAACCCGACCGGATCCTTCAAGGACAGGGGCATGACCATGGCCGTATCGAAGGCCGTCGAGGAAGGGTCTAAGGCTATCATGTGCGCTTCGACCGGGAACACTTCCGCGTCAGCCGCAGCATACGCGGCGCGCGCAGGCATCAAATGCATCGTGCTGATACCTAACGGGAAGATCGCCATCGGGAAACTCGCGCAGGCACTTATATACGGCGCGGAGGTCCTGGCGGTGGACGGTAATTTTGATGAGGCGCTGGATCTCGTCAAGCAGATCACAAACGACTATCCGATAACCCTGGTGAACTCGCTGAACCCTTACAGGATCGAAGGGCAGAAGACCGCCGCGTTCGAGATATGCGAGGCCCTGGAGGATAACCCGGATTTCCATTTTATACCCGTAGGCAACGCAGGTAATATCACCGCATACTGGAAGGGATACAAGGAATATAAGGAATACGGCAAGATAAAAGAGCTGCCGAGGATGATGGGATTCCAGGCTGAAGGCGCGGCGCCCATCGTAAGGGGGCATATCGTGGAAAAGCCCGAGACCGTGGCGACCGCGATAAGGATAGGCAATCCGGCAAGCTGGGCGCAGGCAGAGGCCGCGCGCGATGAGTCCCGCGGCATCATCGACATGGTCTCGGACAACGAGATACTCGAGGCTTATAAGCTGCTGGCGGCGAAGGACGGCGTATTCGCAGAACCGGCATCGGCGGCGTCGGTCGCGGGGCTGTTGAAGATGGTAAATAAGGGCAGCTTCAAGAAATCCCCGGACAGGAAGACAAAGATAGTCTGTGTGCTTACCGGCCACGGCCTGAAGGACCCGGACAGGGCGATCTCGTTACTGAGCAAGCCCAAGACCGTCAAGGCGGAGATGAAGGCGGTGCTGAAGGCGATCGGCCTATGAAGTACGTTGTGCTGGTAGGCGACGGCATGGCCGATTATCCGGTCAGGGAGCTCGGGAACAAGACACCGCTCGAAGCCGCAAAGATACCTAATATGGATTTCCTGGCCCGTAAAGGCCGGACGGGGCTCGTACGGACCGTGCCGGGAGGTTTTGCGCCGGCATCCGATGTGGCGAACCTGTCGATAATCGGGTATGACCCGGAGAAATATTACTCCGGCAGGGGGCCTCTTGAAGCGGCGAATATGGGAATAAAGCTGGGGCCTGATGATATCG
>JBAYMW010000021.1:0-16771 GCA_041663405.1 Candidatus Omnitrophota bacterium
ACGGCCGTGAACGGCGGGCGCGGCGAATAGAACAATACGGTAAGAACGATACCTTCAAAAACGGCTTTCAGCAGGAACGGCATCAGGATGGCCGGATATTTTGCGATCATCCTGAAAGTTATCGACCAAACAGTCCTAATCATTATCAAATGACTTCTTTATTACCAGTATCTTCTTTTTGAGGTCTACTTCTTGTTTTTCGTCGTCGACAAAAGATACGCCTACGTCGTATTTCCCCGGATCCTGCTCCGCAGGGACCTTGACCCAACTTACCTTCACAAGAGTATTTACAGGTTCGATATCGTTTCCGGGCACGATGTTCAAGGTGATATGCATCTCCGGGACCAGGTCCTTATTGAACTCTTCGCCGTTGCCGTTATCTTCCTTAAGCTTGCACCGCGAATTATGGATCCAACCGAGGCAATTTGAGCAGCTGTCGCAATCCCACGAGCGCGGCCACTCAAGCAAGGCACCCCCCTCGCTTAAGTTCTTTGCTTTCAATGGGATATCTCCTGAAATATCGACCTTCTTCTGGGGATCGACCAGCTTCCCCTTGATAGCAACATTTATTTCGACACGTTTAAACTTTCTGCGTTCCAAGTTTTTCTCCTTATCCTGCCTAAATTAAGGTTAGTATAACACAAAAGTAAACCGTGTCAACGGGTTTTGTTGCTTTTATGCCGTAATAATTTGCTTTTCAACCCCCTTTTTCAGTATGCTGCTCCGGTATTCGATTGGAGACGTTTTCATATACCTTTTGAAAACCTTACTGAAATAGTTGGGGTCCTGGTATCCCACCGCATAAGCTATCTGGTTTACGTTAAGGTTCCTGTTCTTGAGAAGCTTCGCGGCAGCTTCTATCCTTATCTTCGTCAGGTATTCGATAAAAGTTATCTTCAGCTCATCCTTGAATATATGGCTGAAATAGTAATGGCTTAAGGCAACTTCTGTGGCGACCTTTTGGAGCGAAATGTCCTTGTCGTGGTAATTTTTCTTTATGAAACCGACCGCCTTAAGGACGGCCTCCTGGTTGCGCGAGAACTGCTTGTCCGATTCCGACACAACAAGGAAATCGAACTCATGCTTGAATACATAATTTATCAATACCGCCAACAAATCCGCCGCGCTCTTCACTTGTTCTTTCTTTATGCCGGAGGCGGCTTCCGGGCCGCGGGACGGGGACATCAGGACTACGCCTATCGCCTTATCTTCGATGACGATCGGGATGAAGGCCATATACGATTTGTTGTATTCGCAGATATTCGGTTTTTTTGAGTTCGCTGCAGCCGCGCATGCCTTATTGACCAGTTCGAGAAAGCCGGGGTCTTTCTTTTTTGAGGAGAGGATGGGCTTGCCCTTCAGGTCGATAAACGAGAACTCCATTCCGGTCAGTTTCAGGAAAGCATTCTCAATGTCCTGGAGGACCTTCGTGCTTGCGATTCCTTTAATAGCGAGTGAGCATTCCATATCTTATTAAAATTTACTATATTTAAGCAATATTGTCAAGCAAATTACCTATTTGAAATCGAGGAACCCCGAGTCCCTCATCCACCTGTAAGTGACTGCTATGACTACCAGGAGCGCCGCTATCGCATATAATCCCTTTATCCCCCTGAAGCTTAGGGCGATCATGCCGAAGCAAGTAGAAAGGAAATACAGGGAGAGCACGACCCTCCTCTGGGATTCTTCCCTGAACAGGAGCTGGTGGTGGATATGCTCCTTATCGCCCTGGAAGATGTGCTTCTTCTTCGCGAGCCTCCGGACGATAGCGAGCGTCGTATCTATTATCGGCACCCCCAAAGCTATTACCGGAACGAAGAGCGTTATGATCGTCCTGCTCTTCTGGAAACTCACGACCGATATCGCCGCCAGCACGAACCCGAGGAACATGCTGCCCGGATTCCCCATGAATATCCGCGCCGGATAAAAATTGTACGGCAGGAATCCCGCGCATGCGCCGACCAGTGAAAAGGCGAGGAAAGCCACGACATATTCATGCTGGTCGAGCGCTGACAGGAATATGAAGAACGACGATATCCCCGATACGCCTGCGGCGAGGCCGTCCAGCCCGTCCAGCAGGTTTATCGCGTTGGTTATGCCTACGATCCATATCATGGTGAAAATGATCCCCATGAAGCCGAGGGAGACCTTGCCGACGAACGGGACGGTGAATTCCTCGACGACAAAACCGCATGCCACAAGCACGGCCGCTGCAATTACCTGCACGAGAAGTTTTGGCTTGGCCTTCATCGGCCTTATATCATCGATGACGCCGAGGATGACGATCATCGCGGCCGCGACGCTGAAACCGGCGAACTTCAGCGAGAACCTGTCCATCGCGCCCGGGACCGCATGAAAAGCCACTAAGGTCCCGGCGAAGAACGCTGCCGCTATGGCTATGCCGCCAAGCGTCGGCATATTGTTCCTGTGGACCTTCCTTCCGCCCGGCTTATCGACGATGCCCAGCGCAAGCGCGACCGCCCTCACTATAGGCGTCAATATCAGCGCGACCGCGCCGGAGACAAAGAATGTGGCCAGGAAATATCTAAGCATTTACTTTATGCCCTCTTCGAATATATTTTCGAGGATTCTTATATTATTTTCCCAGTTGAAATTCTCTTCCGCGTACTTCCTTGAGATCGATGACAATTTATCCCTCAGCCCCTTATCGTTCATGATCTTTATGACATTATCGGCAAAACCCGCGGAGGAGTCGGATGTCGTTATCCCCGTCTCCCGCCCTTCCGGTATCCATTGCGTTGATATGGAGGTGGAAACGACCGGCAACCCCATGGCCATGGCCTCCATGACCTTATTCTGCATCCCGGTAGCAACCCTTATGGGGCAGACGAGCGCAGCCGCATCCCCAAGATAGGCCCTCGTATCCTCTACAGGGCCCGTCACGAACACATTCTTTCCGTCCGCAAGCTTTTTTATCTTCTCCGGAGGATTGGACCCCACTATATAAAACACGGCATCGGGCCTCGCACTTTTGATGACGGGGAATATCTCTTCGTGAAAGTATAATACCGCGTCCCTGTTGGGAAAACTATGCAAATTTCCGATAAAGGCGATCTTCCTGTTGTCGAAACCGCTCGAAGACGGCTTAAAATACTCGAGGTCGACCCCGTTGGCGACAATCGAGATCTTCTTTTCCGCGCCGAGCGCCTTCTCGGCCTTGATGTCCGCATCCGAGATCAGCAGCGACCTGTCAAAGGAACGCACTGCTTCCCGTTCATACCTGCGGATCTTAAGCATCTCTACCAGGTAGAACAGGTAGAACAGGTGCCTCCTGTATCTCAGGGACCTGTAGATGCTGAGCGGCAGAGAATCGGTAAGGTCGAGGACCCTGTTCGTTTCCTTATGGCCGTATGCGTATTGCGCCATCCTGAGGAGATGCACGTATATCCCGTCGTATTTTTCGGACGCGATCAGGCTGTCCGCCTTATCGCGCATCCTCGCGTCCCTGTAATATGCAGCCTGGAATGGGATCGTTGTCGGAGAGAAGAGCGCGCAGTTAATATACGAGTTCACAGGTTTCAGCAGCACCGTCTCGATGCGGGCACAGTATCTGCCCAGCTCACCTATATATTGTTTTTCGGTTTCTGACTCAATGAACGAGAGCAGGTGGACGGTGTGCCTCGCGGAGAGGTATTTTATGAAATTGAATACCCTCAGTTTATCCCCGCCATAAGGCGGATAGGGTAAGCGCGACGTAAGGAAGAGTATCTTCACCGCTTCACCATGCCTTTTCAGCCGTATACCTGATGCCCTGCGTATTCTTGTCCCAGCCGTCCCAGGTCGTAGTTATGAATCCGGCGCATTTCGGCCTGCCTTTTGCTATCTTTTCAAAGTCCCCGATATTCTTATTGTCCTTATACGCCGCAACCAGGTACTTGAAACCCTTCGATTCGAAATAGGCAGGGGCATTCTTCATCACCGTAAGCCAGTCGGCCGCGTCATACCACCATACCATCAGGATCATGTCCTTCGGGATCAGGTCGATGGCTGCCTGCGTGCTCCCCGCGGGCCCGCCGAACTCCACCTGGTAATTTTCGTTGTTCCCGTTATGCCACGGATCTATCATGTCGTCCCACATGAGTAGCTTTACGTCCGGATCGACCGATTTCACATAATCATATATCTTGTTGATATCGCCCGCGAAAAGCTCGGCATTCGTGGCGCCCGTGCCAAGGCACCTTGAATCGCGGTTAAGCCCCCTCACTTCATCATGCCCGATATTTATATAGCGAGGATTAAGGGTATCGATAACATTATCCACGGCGTGGAAGATCACCTTGTAGGCCAAGCCTGAGGACGGGCAATACGGTATGCTCCACGGCGCCCACGTAACGCTCTTGCACTCCACGTAATCGTAGCTTACAAGCACCTTTTCGTGGTCCTTTATCCTGCCGCTCGTTATCCTGACGATATTTGAGGGCCGCGCGCTTAACGGATACGGGTATGCCATATCCCCGTCGATGACCCTGTAATCCGAACCCTCCCTGTAGGTCCTTGACCCGTCGATGCTCTTGATGACAATATTGGAATCGCTGCTCCTGATAACGTTTACCAGGGAATGCTTCGAAGGCCTCATCGAGACGGCCTGGTCATTAACGAAACTGAAAGGTTCGTCCTTTTCGTATATCCCTTCGGCAGCATACGGTTCCCTTATCAATATAGGGCCGCCCGGGCCGAAATTTGCTATCTCGGGGACCGGCTCTATATAAAGCTTCCTCGCGTAGTCGAATATATCCCGGAAGACCCGGGCCGTCTCAGGCTTGTCGAGGTCGTAATATCCCCAGTTATCGATTATCGCAATATTAAGCTTCAATCCCGCCATCACGTCGAGTTGTTCCTTGATATGCTTGAGGTCCGCGGAGCATATATGGACACCCCTGTATTTCAAGGCCGGGTAATCCGTGATCTTTACCGCATTCACGGTGACGCCGTTATCGCCCCTCGCAGCCAGCTGCAGCAGGCTCTGGATGCCGTAAAATATACCGGCAGGCCCGTTGCCGTTTATCGAGATACTGCCGCCGGAGACCTCGAGCACATAGGCCTCTTTCCCTTTGCCTTCTATACCCTTACTTGACAGCCCCAGTTCAATACCCTTGGCGGCGCCGGGGACATCCTGTTTTATCCCGAGCCCCAGGTCGAACCCGCTGCCCATCTTCTCCCTGAGATATTCAGACAGGACAAGCACCTCTTCCTCTTTCGAACAAACAACTATGTTCCAATCGTTTCCTATAGTAACAAAACCATTCCCTTTTATGCTCTCCTTTGGCGCCGGCACTATCTCGGGGCCCGCCGATACTATAAAAGGGGACAGCATAAAGGCCGCGCACAAAAATATAGATGCCGCTCTTTTTAGGTTCACTTGTCCGTCCTCCCGCCCAGTACTTTTCCCAGCGCTTCCATGGCATCATCGGGCGTTATAGATGAAAGGCAGCGGTAGTCCCCGCTTGCGCATTCGAATTTTTTCCCGCGCCACCTGTTCCTGGCCTTTGTCTCCGGAAGGGTCTCCCTGAAGAAAGGGTAATAACAGGGGCCGCATTCGAGTTCCTTCCTTAATACGATATGCCCCTGCCCGTAAGGCCTGTGTATACGCGGGTCGGCTGAACCGAAGATGCTTACCGTCGGCACCCCAAGCGCCGCGGCGATATGCATCGGGGCGGAATTGTTACAGATTAGCGCCCTCGACTTCCGTATCAACGCGGCGGTCTGCATCAAAGACACTTTTCCGGCCGAGGTTATAGACGGATGGCCCATCTTGCCGGAGATCTCTTTTACGGCAGGCTCGTCCGAAGGCCCGCCTATGAACAGGACTTTGACCCCGAATTTTTCTATAGCCATGCCGGCAAGCTTCGCGAAGTTATCCAAGGGCCAGCTCCTGTATGCGGCCGTGTGCCTGCCTCCTCCGGCATGTATAGCTACCAAATTATCCCTATCACTTATCCTGTTATCTTCAAGGAATTTTGAAGCGCCCTTTTCTTCTGCCGCGCCTATGTTCAACACCGGGTTCGTTTCGATACCTGAGGTATCTATCCCGAGCGGGCTGAGGAGGTCGAGATCCATCAACACCGCGTGTTTTATCTCCTTAATATGCACCTGCTTAGTGAACAGCCATCTGTATCCTTCAAAAAGGCTGATATCCTGGCCAAGCCTTTCCTTCGCTCCGCTCAAATATCCGAGAAAAGCCGAACGTAATCCGCTCGGATACGCGCAGATGGAGAGGCCGGGGCGGATATTCCTTAGTTTCATTATAAGAGCCGCGATCGCCGCCGGGTTCTTTCCGGCTCCTGCATCAAAAGTGATCACGTCATCCACGTCAGGATTATTGGACAATATATCTTTGTTCGCGCTTAACGTAAGCACGGTCAGCCTCGAACCGGGATAATTCAGTTTTATCCCCTTAAGCATCGGGGTGGCCAGGAGAAGGTCCCCTATGCCCTGGAGCGAAATGACCAATATATTGTTGAGCCCGCTATTTTCTTTCATTTCAGCAGTTTTAAATATAACTCCTGGTATTTTCCTGCGGTCACGCCTATCGAAAACTTCTCTTTTACGTCCTCCCTTGCGCGGTTGCCGAAGGCAGCTGCCTTGTTGCTGTCCGTGATCAGTGTAATAATGCCCGCGGACAAAGCACCGCTATCCTGCGGTTCCGCTAGCAGGCCGTTACGGTTGTCCGTGATCACGGAAGGGATGCCCCCGACCCGCGATGCGACTATCGGCCTTGCGGATGCCATGGCCTCGAGCAGTGAGAGCGGAATACCTTCCGTCAGGGACGGCATTACGAATACGTCCAGGAGAGGGTATATCTTTTCCGCGTCTTCCCTGTAACCCGCGAAGATGACTTTTTCCTTAAGGCCTTCCCTGTCCGCGTATTCCATGAGCGGCCCTTTTTCATCGCCTTCCCCGGCTATAAGGAAACGCACGTCGGGAACCTTCCTGATAATATCCGGTGCCGCTTCCAGCAGGTATTTGATCCCCTTCTCGCGGCTCAACCGGCCGACGGACCCGACGACATGGCACCCTTCTCCGATACCGAATGCTTTTTTGCCTTCCGATGTATTACCGTCCGCGGAATAACGTTCTATATCTATGCCGTTAAGGATGATCTCGAGTTTCGATCCTTTTATCCCGCGTTTTACCATGTCATCGTATATTTTAGCGGATACGGCCGCCACTTTATCGAAATACCTCAGCACGGTAGCGTCTATAAGGTCGTATAATTTCAATTTGGCCGTGTCCGGCCACCATCCATGGCATGTGCTCACGAGTTTTACTTTTGCCATCTTTGAGGCGAGGAACCCTACGGTGTCTGCCTTGTAGGCATGGCAGTGCAGTATATCGACCCGGTGTTTTTTCAGGAGTTCCTTCAGTTTGAATACCGCGCGTATGTCGAACCTGTGCCCCAGCTCTATCACTTCCGTCTTTATGCCGTACCTTCTGGCCTCGTCTATGAGGGGCGGATGGCTTTCCGCCCTCGGGTCTTTAAAGCAGGCTATTATGGGCTCAAACCTGTTCCTGTCGATCTTACGGGCAAGCGCGAGGGCCATGGCCTCCCCTCCGTAGATCTTATCGAGCCAGCTGGCAACCAGGTGGAATACGACTATCCTGTCACCGGAGTTCCTATTATCCACTCTTCCTCATTTAAGCTCTTTGCCGAGCAGGACTTTCGCGGCCTGCCCGAATGTAAGGTTAGAATTGAAATGGCAGCAATACCTGCATACGCCTAACAGCCTCTTGTGCAGATGTGCCCTGAAATCTTCCGCGCGCTTCCCTGTCCATACCTTCGACAGGCCGTCTTCGACGGCGTTTCCCATGTTATAGTTCTTCGTCAAAGCGCAAGGATGGAGGCTGCCATAAGGGTCGATATGTATGTCGGTGTTGGCCGTATAGCATTTTTTCACGGGGAAACAGCCTTTTGTGAGCAACGCGGGGGATATGCACCTGATCGTCCTCATAGAGAAATTATTGATACCCTTTCCCTGAAGCCTGTCGGCCGTCTCGCGCATGACCCGGACCCCGTCCTCGTCAAGCAGGAAGGATCCGCATTGGGGTATAAATTGCCTGCTGCCTATTTTTTCGTTATTGAATATCTCCCTGTTTATGACATCTTCGCCGGTTTCCGTAATATACTGGAAACTCACCTCGTCAATGCCCAGCTCCCGGTAAATACCTATGATGTTGTCGAGATGGCCCACGTTCGTCGAGCAGATCGTGGCATGTATCCCTATTACGGGCAGGCGGCTTCCCGTCCTGTCCCTTTCGGCTTTAAGGTTCGCCAGGCCCTGCGTCGCCTTTTTGAACACTCCGTTTATGCCCCTGATCTTGTCGTGGACTTCCTCCGGCCCGTCTATAGAGACCGTGATCTTATCCGGCCAGCACTTCGACAGCTCCTCCGTCTTCTGCCGGTCAAGTAATATGCCGTTGGTAAGGAGCAGGCATTTCATGCCTTGCCCCTTTATATGGGCGATGATCTCTACGATATCTTTTCTTATCAGGGGTTCGGCGCCGACCAAAGTGACGTATCCGACCCCTAAACCTTTAAGTTCGTCTATTACGCTGCGCCATTGGCCGGTGGACAGCTCATCCCGCTTTTCCCTGGCGGCCCCCTCCCTGAAGCCGCAGAACCCGCATGACAGGTTGCACCTGTAAGTGACCTCTAAATGCGCGAATGCCGGCCTTTTGAATATATAATTCATCTCCCTCTGGAGCGCTCTCTTAAGCTTGTCCATCGGCGGCCTCCGTATCATCCACGCACAGCTTCCTGGATACGACCGCAAGCGGCAATATTATCCAAAACATCGTCAAAAATGCCTGCGTAAGGAATACAGCGCATATCATATAACCCAGGAGTCCTAATTTCAAGGAGAGCGCTATGCCTGCAAACAGCATGTCCCCCTTTTTTATATATGCCTTTTCGGACTTTGACAGGTCGAACCATCCAAACGCTATGATCAGGATGAACAAAGTGAGAGCCGGCAGCCCGACTTCTGCGCCGATCTGGATATAGGCGTTATGGGAAAAGAGCGAGACCTTTGTCTTAACGTCGGAGCCCATGAATGCGCGCATTAAGTATTCGTACCTGAATACGCCAAGGCCGACACCCCTGACGGGATGGTCGCCTATCATCTCGAGGCCCGTCTTCCATGTATCGAGCCTCGCCTGGATAGCCGGGTCGCTGAAGTCGGATATGGTCTTTGCGCGTTCCCAGTATTTTTCGGGTATCATCGGAAGGAGCGCGGCGGTCCCTATCGCCACCAGGATTATCGGCAGCCAGAATTTCTTCCTCTGGAAGCTGAAACCCAGCACCGATAACGCCAGGACGAACGCAAAAGCCACCAGCCCTCCTCTCGAATACGTGAACACGATATTCAGGATCAGCAGGAGCAGAACGGCAAGCGTCATTCCCTTTACAAGGATATTGCGGTAATTTACGAAAAGCGCGAATACTATAGGGACGAGTATTACCAGGTGCATGGCGTAGTCGTTCGGGTCCGTCGCGGTCCCCTTTATCCTGATATAGCCCTCGCCGAAATCCGCTCCTATCCCGGTGTAATGCTGATATACGCCGATCAGGCATGCCGCCGCACCGAGGACCACAAGCCCCCAGATCATTATCAGGAATTTTTTTCTCGTCCTCACAAGGTTGACGACCAGGAAATAGAGTATGAAGAGCTTTACGAAATCGATGAACTGCGGGAAAGAAAAATCGAACAATCCCAGCGTTGAAATGAAGAGCGTGACCCCGAACAGGAACACCAGGATGTTCAGCTTGTCGTTGACTATCTTGAAATCCTTATACACGATCACGTGGAAAGCCCATATGAACATTATGACTACGGCGAGAATGGTCGATATGTGCATATTCGCGAAAAATTCCGAGAAGAACTCGAGCGGATGCAGCAGCGCCCCGACCAGGAATGCTATAAGCCCGGCGTATGGGTCGAAGAATATCGCGATCATGCCCCCGATGGCGACAAAAAGGGCCAATGCCCAGGCCCAGGGCAGGACTAGGAGCGAGGAGCCTATCATCAGCGCCCCTAAAGCTATCGCCAGCTTTACGAGGGCCGGAAATTCAATGATCGGCCGCTCTTCTTCATGCATGTCCTGTCTGTACGGCTTTTCGGTCATATCATCCGTTCCTTAGCCCTAACGACCATGCGAGGATCGCGAGGTTCTCAAAAAAAACTTTCTTAGGCTTCGCCCGGTCCTTCATGAACGGCATCGAGGCCCCTGCGATCACGGCCATGGCGGACCCGATGAACAGGCACATGGCCCTGTAAAGGGCCGCCGTAAGGGCTCCGTAATGTTTCCTGAAAAACAGGCTTATGGCTATCCTGTCATATATCGCGGCCTTCTCGGCTATCCTGTTGGTACTCCCGCCCCCATAATGGACTATCTCCGCCTCCGGCAGGTACCAGATATGCCATCCGGCTTTCTTTATACGATAGCACAGATCGACGTCTTCCCCGTACATAAAATAATCCTCATCGAAGAAGCCGATATCTTTCAACACTTTGCTGCGGGCCATGATACAGGCGCCGGACAGGCAGTCTACCTCCCTCCTGTCATTATGGTCCCAATAGCTCATAAGATAACGGCCCGCGGCCCTGTTTTTCGGGAATCTCCTCACAAGCGTGGTCAGCCAGAAAAATTCCGTGGCCAGGTCCGGGTAATTGCGAGCGCATGTCATCTGGACGGAACCGTCGGCATTCAACAGTTTGGCGCCGGCAGCGCCTGCATCCGGGTCCGCCCTCAGGAAGCCGGTCATCTTCCCAACTGCGCCGTCACGGACCTCAGTATCCGGATTGAGTATCAATACGAACTCCCCGGTGCAGGCCTTCAGCGCCCGGTTGTTTGCGGCGCCAAATCCGGGGTTGTCCTTATTCTCAAGCAGTTTGACCTGCGGGAAATCGCTGCGTATCATCCGCACGCTTCCATCGCTCGAGTTATTGTCCACGACGAATACCTCTATGCTCAGGCCTTTATTGCAGGCATAGACGGACTCCAGGCATCTCTTCAGGTAATTTTCCGCGTTCCAGTTCACGATCACTACAGATAGGTCCATCAGATAAGCGCCTCTTTATATAAACGGCGAAAAACAAAAAACCAAAATCCTTTCGCGCGGATCTTGGTTTATTAATTCACCGGATAACCTCCTGGCCTTGGACTAAAGGTGCCGGTGGATATACTCGGGAATATGATATTCTATCCCTGTCAGGACATATCCTATGATATTTGCACCGACACTCTTAAGTACGCTCTCCGCGCGCGCCACGACTTCCCTGCGGGTCCTCCCCGCCCTGACGACCAGCACCGTCCCGTCGACAATATGGCTTAAAATGCGCGGGTCCGAAAAAGGTATCACAGCCGGCGTATCCAATATTATCCTGTCGTATTTGCCCTTTAGCTCGAACAGGAGGTCCTTCATCTTCTGCGAGCTTAATAATTCGGTCGGATTTCCTGAGGGATTCCCCGCGGCAATGATAAACAGGTTCTTGATCTCGCTTGCCGACGTGACATCCCGGGCCTCCGCCTTGCCCGACAACAGGTCCCCGAGGCCTTTATCAAGGGAGATCCCCATAAGGCCGCCTATCGACGGCTTCCTGAAATTGCAGTCAACCAGCAAGGTGGGCTTGCCCGAATTCTGCGCTGTCACTATAGCCAAATTGACCGCCGCGACGCTCTTCCCTTCCTCGTTCGAGCAGCTCGTGATCACGATGGCCTTCAGCTTTCCTTCCCTTTCGGGACAGAATATATGCGTGGATACGACGCGGAACTGTTCGGCTACCGAGCCGCCCGGATTATGGAACGCGACTATCTTCTTGCTTATTCCCGACGATAGGGAGATCTCCGGGCGCTCGGCCGGCGGAATATTCACAGGCGCGGCAGGTGCAGCCTGAAAGGCTTTCCCTTTTTCGTCCGCGGCCCTCTTCAGGGCTTCGTTAAGCTTGTTTATGCCGTTGCCGTTATTTTGCATCTTTCCCTGCGGCGTCCGCCGTCTTTTCTTTGTTGGCTATCTCGATGACTTTCTTTCTCACTTCATCCTGTTTCATGCCCGAGCTAATGGCGGCTATCGTAAAGAATATGATATAAAAAGCTATGATCAACACCGCCAAACCCCGCTGCCTTGCCGCTTTCGCGGAGGCTTCGGCCTTATCGACGATCGCTGAAACGCCTCCGAGGATCTCAAACCTCAGGAAGGGCCTCGCGTCCTCGACGCCCCGGAACGAGTGGTCCGCGAATTCCGCAAGGAATACGCATCCGAACCCGGAAAGCACGCCAAGTATAAAGGCGACTATCCCTATTATCAGTATCTCGGGCTTCGACGGCTTAAGCGGGAGCCTCGCGTCATCAAGGACCGTATATTTCGTGCTCTTCTCCTGGACTTCGGCGGAGGTGAGCTTGTTCTCTTCTATTTTCAGGACGAGCATCTTGTATATGTTCTCGTTGACCTCGGTATCCCTGGTCAGCAGCGCAAGCTCCCTCTCCTGCTCGGGGAGGGTCTGTATCTTCGATTCATACTCCTTGACCAGCTTTCCGAGGCTTTCCTTCCTTTTCTTCAGGTCGTTAACTTCCTTCTCCGCGTCTTTTTGCTTTTGGCTTAACCTCTGGAAGAATAACGGGGCCGTCATGGCCGTGTCTCCGTCGACCATCTTCTCGGTCTCCGTCCTGAGCTTTTCCCTGACATCTTCCATCTGGATCTGGCTGGAAGCCATATCGGCGGAATCCGGCTTCTCGGATATCATATCCTCATGCTTTGACTGCAGGCTCTGCAATTGCGTGTTCAGCCGCGATACGGTCGGGTTGAGTTCCATCATATCCTCGGATATGATGACCGGCTCCCTCCCCGACATCTGCCTCTTAAGCCTGTCTAACTTGCCTTCCGATTCCTTGAGGTTCATATCTACGGCGGTAAGCGACGTCTGGTAATTTGTCAGCATCGATACGTTGTAATCAAGCTCCTGCCCCGGCATCTGCATCGGGTATTTCGCGCGGAAATCGAAGAGCTTCTTCTCGGATTGTTCGAGTTTCTCCTTATAGACCTTTGCCTGTTCTTCCGCGAATTTTATCGCCGAGGCCGCCTGCGCCGTCTTTTTTGTCTTATTTTCATTTATGAATATCTCTATGATCGTCTTGGTGACATTTCTTGCCGCCACGGGATCCTTGTCTTCATATGCTACCTGGAATACGTCGGGAGACCTCATCTTGACTTCGGCGCGCTTCCTTATGCCCATGAGCATCTTTTCGTACATGACCTGGTCTGTCACGCCCTTGTCGAGGTCAAGGGTCCTTACGAGCGTCAGCAGGTGCGGATAGCTGAGTATTCTTTCGGTCAGGGTCTTGAGCTGTTCCGCGAGGGTCGGGGGCTGCCCGGTAGCCGATGTGTATGTCAGCTCTTTTGCGGCCAGCGGGTTCACGGGCTTTTCTTCCTCGACTAAAATGAGGACGGATGACTTATAATATTTCGGAAGAAAAAAACTGCCTATGGAGGCGGTGAAGAAGACTATAACGAAAGGCAGCATGAAAAACCACTTGCGATGGAAGATGATCTGCAGGTAATCCCTTAATGAGCCTTGTGCCTGTTCCGGCGCCGTAGTCATTAATTATTATTCTCTCATATCCAGGATTCTCATCAGGTCTTTCTGCATGGCTTCGGATCTTTTTTCGGTCTGAGGAGGAGTGAGCTGGACGCCGCCGGATTTTTCTATCGCGGTTTCGATCATAGGGTCGATCCTCTTCGTCCTGTCTACGCTATCCTGGTATTCCTGCCTTGATATGTTCTGGCGGTTATCCGTCGTAAGTATATGCGGAGTTATAAAAACGAGGACTTCCTTCTTGACGTCCTGGTATGACCTGTTCTGGAAAGCAAGGCCCAGGAGAGGGATATCGCCCAGGAAAGGGACTTTGTTTATAGTTTGTTTTTTGTCGTTCTTTATGAGCCCTCCGAGTATTATCGTCTCGCCGTCCTTAACCATCATCGTCGTATCCGCCTGCGTCGTATCCTTCGCGACGACGTTATCGACCTCGGCGACCCTCCTGGCGGTACTAACCTCCGGATGTATCTTCATCGTAACGAAATTATCTTCGCCGATCTGCGGGGTAACTTCCAATTTAATACCGACGTCCACATATTTAATGTCCTGCACGAGCAGCTTCGTGACGGGATCGGTCGTCGCGACCGCGTATGGTTCGCTGCTTCCGACGAGGATATTCGCCGATTCGCCGTCGATGACCACGATGCGCGGGCTCGAGAGCACCTCGGTGTTCGCGTCGCTCTTGAGCGCTTCTATTGTTATGGAATATTCATCCGGCGTGAGGCCGCCTATCTTGTATATGCCGCCGGTCCCTCCGGTCGCGAGGTTCAGCCCGAAATCAGTCAACAGGTCCAGCGCCCCGGGATTATGGTGGGGGTCCTCCCCGGTCCTGTCATAAGCGTGCTCCCATTCGATGCCCAGTTTCGTCGTGTCATCCAGCGTCACTTCCATGATCATCGCTTCTATCATGACCTGCTTGTGCTGGGAATCCCAACCCTCGATAAAACTGTCGACATTATTCAGGATGACCGGCGTAGCCCTCACGACTATGGTGTTCGTCCTCTCATCTATATAGACGTCGCCCTTTTCTTTGGGTATCAGCTGGGTAAGCTTGTCTTCCATGTCTTTTGCCTTGGAATAGAGGAGCTTGTATTTCTTTATCTCGGTCGGCTGGTCGAGCTGTTTCAGCGCTTCCTCGACCTCCTTGACCTTTTCCGGAGTATCGGTAATTATGACCTGGTTGCTCTTCGCGTTCGTCTCTATCCTGCCGCGCGCGGTCTTCATCGAAAGCAGTATGCGCGTCAGGTCCGCGACGTCGGTATAGCCCAACGTGATGACTTTGGTCTGGAGGCTGGCAAAACGTTCCTGCTGCAGGGTATCCTGGTATGAATAGACCGTTATTATCCCGTCGCTGACCGAGTAGAGGTAATTATTCGCCTTCAATACCGAATCCAGCGCCTGGACCACCGTGACTTTATCGAACTTCACGGTGACATTTCCGGTGACATTTGTGCTCAGGACGACGCTCATCTCGCTCTGGTCCGCTATCATCTTAAGGACTTCCTCGATGCTCATGTTCTGGACGTCGAGCGTTACAGTGCCGTCACCGGCTGCTAACAGCGGGCAGGAATACGCCAAAAGGAGGGCCGAAAACACCACACACGACAACAGATGCCTACTGGATCTCATTCACGATCTCCTTTGTGGCGCGCACGGTCTTATTCTTTCCCTCCGCCTTCGCCCTATATAGCGCCCTGTCGGCATGTTTTATCAGGTCGGCCTTTTCCAGGGCGATGCCAGGATAGCTGGCGACTCCGAGGCTTGCCGTCAAATTTATCACGTTATCCTTGTTCCCGAACGCATAATTCTTTATGACCATCCTGATCCTGTCCGCAAGGATGTATGCGCCCTCGAGGTCGGTCTCCGGCAATATAACCGCGAATTCCTCCCCCCCGTATCTTGCCACCACATCGACTTCCCTGCATATCTTCCTTAATATCTGGGAGACTTCCTTCAGCACCTCGTCCCCCTGGGGGTGCCCGTAGCTGTCATTGACCTTCTTAAAGCCGTCAATGTCCATCATTATGAGGCCGAACGGCTGCTTGTATCTCCCGGAACGCAGGATCTCTTTTTCCAGCGCGTCGCTGAAATACCTGAAGACGTAAAGCCCGGTCAAACCGTCGGTGATGGACAGTTCCGTGATCTTCTTATGCAATAACGTATTATTGATCGCTATGCTCGAATGGCGCGATATTATCGAGAATATCCTGAGGTCTTCTCCGCTGAAAGCGTTCGGGAAAGAATTAGTCACGGCGAGCATGCCTATCGGCCTGTCGCCGGCCGTAAGAAGGTGGGCCTGGAACGAGCTGAGTATGTTCCTGTTCTCGGAATATGAACTGGTCAGGTTGTTGTTATCAGCCTGATCGATCGAAACCTGTTCCGGCAACAGTCTCCCCCCTGTTAACCTGTTGAACGTTTCTATGATCTTGAGCTTAAAATTGTCGACCTCTCCCTGCGTAGCCGGGTATTTCACTTCAACGATCATGCCCGTCTTCTTGGTCTCGTCGACAAATAACAAACCGCACAGATGACAGTCTATGGAGCGCTCTATTATCTCCAAAATCGCATCTATTATCTCTTTATAATCGAGCCTTGCGTATATTATATTACTTACTTCCTGCGAAATTGTCAACTCATATAATTCGTCATCGAGCGAACGGGCTATATCGGCGAATATCTTCTTCCCGGTCTTCAGTTTTTCTATCTGGGTGTTCGCATCCTCAAGGCGTTTCTGCCAATGGGAGGATTCGATCGCAATGGATATCTCGTTCGTGAGGATCGTGAGCAGCGACAGGTCGTATTCGGTGAATTGTTCCTTCGAGACCTTGTTATTCACGTTGATGACGCCGATAACCCTGTCCTTTACCCTGATCGGGGCGCTGAGGAGGGACGAATTATAATACCTGTTCGAGTTCTGCCTCGAGAAACGTTCGTCGGATTCCACATCTTTTATAAGGAGCGGACTGCCGGACTTGGCGACCCAGCCCGATATGCCCCTTCCGATCTTTATCCTGGTCTTGTTCGCGAGGTCTTCGCTCAATCCCATAGAGGCTTTTATAACGAGTTCCTGGGAATCGTCGTCGACGAGCATCAGCGACCCCAATTCAGAGCTGAGCATGCTCGCTATCTTTTCGAGGACCTCGTTCAGCACGCTCCTCGCG
>JBAYMW010000022.1:0-16532 GCA_041663405.1 Candidatus Omnitrophota bacterium
AGCGGCAATATATGGTACCTTACCGAGATCCTTTGCCTGAGCTGCTCAAGTTCGGGAGAATTCAGTTTCTCTCTCAGCTCCGGCTGCCCTACCAGGACTATCTGTATCAATTTATCCTTGTCGGTCTCGAGGTTCGAGAGCATCCTTATCTGTTCCAGCTGCGCAGACCTGAGGTTTTGCGCCTCATCTATTATCAGCACCACGTTTGAGCCGGCCTTAAGCTGTTCTATCAGGAACCTGTTAAGCTCGGTCAGCAGGCTGATCTTGGTCCTGGGCTTAACGGAGAGCCCGAAATCGGTGACTATCGCGAAAAGCAGCTGGGTCTCGGGGAGGTTGGAGTTGAGGATGAAGGCGGTCTTTGTCTTCTGGTCAAGCTGGCCGATCAAAGCCCGGCACAAAGTCGTTTTTCCGGTGCCTATCTCGCCGGTTATCTCCAAAAAACCGCGCCTTTCCTTGATACCGTATATCAGATGGTCGAAGGCCTCGCGGTGTTTTTTGCTGAAAAACAGGAAATTCGGGTCTGCGGTTACGTTGAAAGGTCTTTCTTTAAGCCCGTAAAAATTCTCGTACAATGAAAGGACCTCCGCCTGTCGGGACTACCGTGATTTTCGGTAATAGTTTAACATCGCATGGACGGCTTGTCAAAATAAAAATAGTATTGTAAAGTTTACATTAAAAGGTATAATAGTAAAAAAGGTGAAATAAAATGGGTTGGAGCGGTATCGATTCCAGAAGATCGGTCAGGGTATCTTTCGAATGCGTCGTTATCGTCAAGAAGAAAGATACCAGCCTTATTTTCCGTACCCAGACCGAGAATATCTCCGTAGGCGGCACCTGCCTGATACTTGAGAAGGCCCTTCTTAAACATACACCCGTCGAAGTGGAACTTTTTCTCCCTGACGACCCCATACCGGTGAACTGCGAGGGAAAGGTGTCGTGGTCCGTCAGGCGCAGCGAGTACCTGAAGAAGAAATCACGCCAGTTTGACACCGGGATCGAGTTCACGAATATCACGGACGAAGATAAGGCGCGGCTTAAGCGGATAATCGAGGAACTTTTGGAGTACTGAAAATAATATAATTGACTTTTCATTTACAGCGGTGGATAATGTTAGTGAAAACAAGGAGGGAACGAGCCATAAGCTAGGAACGCAAAAGAGGGGGTGTGGGGGATGAGCGAAAAAAGGAAATTTATGCGTTTCGATGTTTCCATTGAAGTGGAGTATATGGTTCCCGGGAACGGCGCCCCGGTAGAAGGGATATCGGTTACGCGGAACCTCAGCCGCGAGGGGATGCAGATCTCGGTGAACAGCAGGCTGGTAGCCGGTACGGAATTGGAAATAAAGCTGCGGATACCGCAGGATGCCGCGCCGGTGTATGCGAAAGGCGATCTGGTTTGGGTAGAGAAGGCTGAGGTAAAGACCGAATCGAGCGCCGGGATCAAGTTCACGCAGATGTCGCCTTTTGACAGGAACAGGATACTCGACCACGTTTATAAGGAATGGGTCGAGCAACAGATCGGCCAGAGTACGGAACCGCGCAATAAATAAAGATAAATTTATGCAAAGGCCAAAGATCGAGAGAAGAAGGCAGCCGCGTGTAGAAGAGAAGATCCCCCTCAAGATAAAAGATGAGGGTTTTGATGCTATAAGCGTCACGAAGAATATCAGTTGCTCGGGAGTGTTCTGCCAGGTAGAAGGTTATTTCCCTCTATTATCGAAAGTAAAGATCGTCCTCTTGCTTCCTTCCGAAGAAAAATCAAAAGCGCATCCGGTCCATATAGACGGTGTAGTGGTGCGTTCTGAACCGGTGAAGAGTTCACCCGACCTGAATTGCCGCAATATAGGGATATTTTTTAATAAGATAAAGAAACAGGACCAGAACAAGATATCCAGCTACATTAATTCCATCCTTGCAAAGAGGATGGTCATAATAAATTAAGGTTGTGTTCTATCAGATCCTTCGCCTGACCTCACTGCTCCTCTGCAAGGCCCTCTTCCGCTTAAATGTCAAAGGTATTGGGAATATCCCTGAAGCCGGCGGCGCGATAATCGCCGCGAACCACTCCAGCTATCTGGACCCGGTCGTCCTGGCGGCTGCGTCCCCGAGAAGGATAAGCTGGATAGTAAGGAAGGACGTATACGACGTATGGTGGCTCAAGCCGATGTTCGTCCTTACGGGAATGATAAGGGAGAACGGTTCCGTGGGAAAGGCGACGGCGCTGCTTGAAAAGGGGGAGGTTGTCGGGGTCTTCCCCGAAGGGACGCGGAGCGCCGACGGAAAGCTCGGCGCGGGCAGGAGAGGTATCGCTGTCATGGCCCTTAAGACGGGCGTCCCTGTCATACCATGCGGGATATCGGGAGCTTTTGAAGCCTATCCTCGCGGCGTTATAATGCCAAGGCCTTTTCCCGTGAAGGTGGCGATATGCAGCGCGGTCACGGTCGGGAAAGACGGGGCTCCCGATAACGGAAGGACCGATACGGCGCTGGCGGCCATTATGGCTGCCATTAAAGGAGCTATGGGGGACTAGATGAGAACGGATATAAGGAGCATCAGGCCGTCAAAGATAGTATGCGTTGGCACTAATTATGCGGACCATGCTAAAGAGCTTGGGATGAAGGTCCCTGAAGAGCCTCTGATATTCATGAAACCGCCGTCATCTATCATATATGACGGAGAGGATATTATATATCCGTGCGGCGTCACGAGGCTCGACTTCGAGGCCGAACTTGCGATAGTGATAAAGGAGAAATGCCGCCATATCGATGAGGCCGGCGCTTCGGGATATATACTTGGATACACATGCCTGAACGATGTCACTGCGAGGGACCTGCAGTCAAGGGACAGCCAGTGGACAAGATCCAAATCGTTCGATACATTCTGCCCCATAGGCCCGTGGATAGAGACCGGTATCGACCCCGCGCGCGTAAAGGTCGAGTCGTACCTTAACGGGGGCCTTAAGCAATCCTCCGATACGGGGAACCTGATATTTCCCGCGGCAAAACTGGTCTCTTTCGTATCGGGCATCATGGCCCTTTTACCCGGGGATATTATTTCTACCGGGACGCCTTACGGGGTCGGGCCAATGTCTCCGGGGGATGAGATAGAGGTCAGGATAGAGGGTATTGGCTCCCTGAAGAACAGGATCGCCAAATAAAAATGACAGGGCATCTTGAATTCGGCACGTTCCGTGATATACTTAGGGTAGAAAAAGATATCTACCCTATTGGTGCGACGGCTTGGCGCGGTGATCATCAAAGCTGTATAGGGATTCGGAGTTCCGGAGCCGCTTGCGGCGACGGACAGAGTCCCACTTGGTACAGAGGATCAAGCTGCTAAGCAAGCCCACGGTAGGGTGGGAGAATGTTACGGTCTAGGGTGTTATTGGAACCCCGGGCCTTTTTTTATATGCAGACAGTCCCTAATGGTTTATAATAGCGGGGAGATGATGAAACTGGCCAAAGAGGACATTTATTTCCACGCCCCTTACAGGATGCTGCTTAGCAGCCTCGGATGGATATCCGGTAAGGGCATTAACTGTGAGATATACGCGGACGGCGCAGCGCTCGATTCCTGCAACGCCGGCGAAATAGATATTATAAATAAGACATTCGAAGAGCACGGGCTGAAGAAGATAATACACGGGCCTTTCCTGGACCTCAATCCGGGCAGCAGGGACCGCGGCATAAGGGACCTTACGCTCGAACGTTTTAAGCGGGTATTTGAACTCTGCGAGAAGCTCAAAACAGGGCATGTCGTCCTTCACACCGGTTTCGATCCGATATTTTATAAGGACGCGTCCCATTTGTTCCTGAACCTGTGCGTGCCGGTATGGGAAGAGGCGGTCAAGGCGGCCTCGGATAAAGGTATAACTATTGCGGTGGAGAACTCGATCGATCCCGACCCCGAGATAGTCGTCGGGATACTGGAGCAGATAAAGTCGCCGAACCTCGAGGCGTGTTTTGACGCCGGGCACTATTACGCGTTCGGCAAGATGTCGCCGTTTGACGCGCTGAAATGGTATCCCGACAACATGATAGGCGAGATGCACCTCTCGGATAATAAAGGAGATTTCGATTCGCACCTGCCGCTGGGAGAAGGCGACCTTGATTTCCGGGGGCTGATACGGGCGGTGCGCGAGAAGGGCAGGGAACCGATCATTACGTCGGAACCCCATTCGAAGGAAGACATCGAAAAGAACCTGGCGTACCTGGCCTCGATGGAAATTTAGGAGAAAAGCATATGGCAAAAAAACCCGGTAAGCCGGACGCGGCATTATTCCCGCTGCCGGTAGTCTTGGTCACGAGCGTCGATAAGGCAGGGAGGCCCAACGTCATAACATTGGCTTGGGCAGGGATGGTCTGCTCCGACCCGCCCATGCTTTCCATATCTATAAGGCCGGGAAGGTATTCGCACGGCCTGATAAAGGAACAGAAGGAGTTCACCGTAAATATCCCGACCTCCGATATCGTTAAAGAGACCGATATATGCGGGACCGTTTCGGGCCGCGATAAGGATAAATTCAAGATCACCGGATTGCATACCGAGCCCGCGAAGGAAGTCAAGGCCCCGCTGATACGGGAATGCCCGGTGGGCCTCGAATGCAAAGTGAAGGATTCGATGGTATTGGGTACGCACGAGATGTTCATCGCGGAGATAGTCGCCGTCCATATCGATGAGTCCGTTATGGGCCCGTCGGGCAAGGTCGACTACGCAAAAGCGAAACCGTTCTCTTATAACTGGGGCGAATACTGGAGCCTGCACGAAAAGGTGGGATTTTACGGATGCTCAAAAGGATAGAGATCGTCTTAACATTGCAGCGCTTAATGGACCGCATGTATGACGCGGTCGGGAAGTCCGTAAACGGCGCAAAAGGGATAATGGGCTATCTCGGCACGAGGTTTACCTACAGGAGGGATGCGCTCGTTTTCCTCCTATGTGCCTCTGCGGCGCTCATCATTTTAACGGACCGGAAGGTACTCATAATTACGGGCATGGCAACGATGTCCTTAAGCATCTTTTTATGGCTTTTGATGATATTCTCGTGGACTATCGACCCTCTGATAGATTTCAAGATGCGCATAAAGAAGATAAAACATTGGGGAAAGAGGCTTTATAAATACCTGAGCTTCAGGTTCAAGGACATGGATTCAAGACACCATGTGGAAGCATACAGCTGGGGGCTGCTTGCGTATCTCCAGGAGCTGAGGGAGGAGATATCCAGGTTCTCCAAGACGAACCTGCTCGAGAAGTTCCTCATAAGGTTTTTTTCGACATTCATGATCCTCACGGTGGGATATGCTTTCATGTATTATGGCCTGTATAAGCTGGACCCGCGCAGTTTCGTCTCGATTGCCAAACAGACCGGGGCGGCCTCATTCGGCTCATTTGCGGATTTTGTTTATTACAGCGGCATAACGATAGCTACCGTAGGGTACGGTGACATATACCCGGTTCAAAACTTCGCGAGGTTCTTGGTCATCATAGAAGTCATGAGCAGTGCGCTGCTGGTTATATTCCTGATATCGTCATTTACTTCGATATCTATACACCTGACCGCGGAAAGGCAGAAGGAACTGATAAATGATATCGATGAGGAGATCAAGTCGATAGACAGGATATTCTCGGATATCGAAAGATCCCGGGGTAAAAAGAATGGTTAAAGGCGCGGTAAGGCGCTCAGCCGCAGTTCTTCTGGGAGCGATGCTTTTCCTGTCTTCGGATGCGGCGGCGGAAGGGCAGGCGGCCGGCAAAATATTGCCGCTGGATAATGTCACCATCTCATTCTATGCCCTCGGAGGGGACGTCGCGACCCTTAAGGATCCCGTAGAAGCCGTATATGTATTTAAAGGCGATGCCGCCGGCGCATTGTTCGGGCTTAAAGAGACCCTCATCGAGGGAAGAAAAGAGCAGAAGACTTTCAGGATCAAAGACCCGCTATGCATCGTAGTCTTCAGGGGTTTTTTCCCTGGGTTGAGTAAGGTATTTATAAAGAAGGTAACGCTTGAGGATTGTAAGTTCGATATATATGCTGAATATTGGGACAGGCCGGAGTATTCGACGCCGTCCCAACCAGCCGCGATAATCCCAGTCGGACAACTGCCCCCCGGTGATTATACCATTAACCTCTTTGTCGGTAATGAATTGCGTAAAAATACCGGATTTAAGATCAGGGGACGGTAGATCTATAATGATTTGACATTTTTTCGGTTTAATGGCATAATTGAGCAGAGAAAATTCAACCTATGGAAGACACTCATAACATACAAGAGCGGCTGTTTGATATAATCGAGTTCCTGCCGGATGCGACGTTCGTCATCGATGCGGATAAGAAGGTTGTTGCCTGGAATAGGGCGATCGAGGATATGACGGGCGTGCATAAGGACAAGATTATGGGCAGGGGCGATTATGCTTATGCGGAGCCTTTTTACGGCAATAAACGGCCCATCCTGATAGACCTGATATTCGAAAAGAACAACGAGATAGAAACAAAATACGATTTTGTCCAAAGGGAAGGCAACGTCCTCTTTACCGAAGTATTCCTGCCGTCGCTGAATAACAATAAGGGTATATATGTCTGGGCGAAAGCCACCCCAATCTATGACAAGTCCGGAAACGTTGTCGGCGCCATTGAGACGATACGCGATATTACCGAGAGAAAACTGTCCAGGGAAAAGCTCGAGAAACTCAATGCCGAGCTGATCAAATCCAATAAAGTTTTTAAGCAGATGGCCCTGAAGGACCCGCACACAGGCCTTTATAACTACAGGTATCTCGGAGAGGTCATAGAAGCCGAATTCCTGCGAGCAAAGAGGTACGCGCATCCGTTGTCCGCCATCCTGCTCGATATAGATTATTTCAAATCGGTAAACGACGTCTACGGCCACCAGTTCGGCGACCTCGTGTTGAAACAGTTCGCGAGGCAGCTTAAGCTCGCCGTGCGCCAGTATGATATAGTCGTACGCTTCGGAGGGGAGGAGTTTGTCGTGCTCTCCCCGGCCACGAACAGGGCGGATGCCGTCGGCCTCGGTGACAGGATACTCGAGATCATAAGCCTGTACGATTTCGGCGACAGGGAGCATAATATAAAACTGAAGGTCAGCATAGCGGTATCGTCGTATCCGGAGGACAAGATATCCAAGGGCCAGGATCTCATAGATATGGCCGACCACATATTGAGCAAGGTCAAGGAGCTCGGAGGCAACAGGGTCTACTCTTCGGTGGACTTGAAGACCATAGAGGAGAAGGATGATTTCATACCCGCGCCGGATAAGACGACGGACGTCAGGCTGCTGAAGAAGAAGCTGGACAAACTGACGAGGCAGGCGAACCAGGGCCTCGTGGAATCCATATTCGCTTTCGCGAAGACGATAGAATTGAAAGACCATTACACCGGCGAGCATGTGGAGAAGACGGTACATTATGCCACCGAGGTCGCGCGTAAGCTCGGGCTGCAGAAGGAAGAGATAGAGAAGATAAGCCAGGCGTCAATATTGCACGACCTCGGAAAGATCGGGGTCAGCGAAAAGATCCTCCTTAAGAAAGGCAAGCTGACGAAGAAAGAATACGACGAGATAAAGAGGCATCCGCAGATCGCGGTCGACATATTGAGGCCCATCCAGTCCCTGCAGGGCGTTGTGCCCATGATCTATTACCACCACGAAAGATGGGACGGCAAGGGATACTCGAGCGGCCTCAAGGGCGACCAGATACCGATGGGCGCCCGCATAATAGCGGTCTCGGACGTATATGAGGCATTGACGTCCGACCGGCCCTACCGGAAAGCGTATCCTAAGGAAGAAGCCATAAAAATAGTCAAGAACAGTTCGGGAAGCCAGTTCGATCCTAAGGTAGTGGACGCGTTCTTGGAGGTCTTACAGCAGGAAAGATAGCTTTTGGATAAAATCAAAAAGATCCTCATTATTTCGTCGGATAAAAGCCTCAGGGATGTCCTTACGTTCTGCCTTGACGGCTGGGGCTACGAAGTGTTCGTCCACGAGTCGCCGCTCCACGACATCACCCCGATAAAGAAGATATCCCCTGACGTCATAGTCGTTGACGTGCACTCCGCGAGCAAGGCCCACCTCGAGATTTGCCGCATGCTCAAGGATGATTTCGTGACCGCGTTCATACCCGTCATCACGCTTATAAATAAGCGCCAGCTCAGGACGCAGCTTTTGAACCTGAAGCAGGGCGTCGACGATTACCTTATTAAACCGCCCGACCCGCTTGACCTCAGGGTAAGGGTTGAGATGGCGGCAAGGAGGTCGCAGTACAGTTTTTATGCGAGCCCGCTGACCGGGCTGCCCGGCGGCAGGATCATAGAAGAGGCCGTCATCGAAAGGCTCAAGAAGGACATATCGTTTTCCTTCGGATATCTCGACATCGACAGCTTCAAATATTTTAATGACGTATACGGATACCATAAGGGCGACAGGGCGATAATGCAGACCGCCTATGTCCTCTATACCTCGATAAAGAAATTCGGCGGCGGCGATGATTTCATCGGGCATATCGGAGGGGATGATTTCATGTTCATCACTTCCACCGATAAGTTCAAGGAGGTATGCCACAACATCATATTGTCTTTCGACCGGATAATCCCGTTCCACTATAATAAAGAGGACCGGAAGCAGGGTTTCATTTACGCGAAGGACAGGACGCACAAGATGACGAAAGTCAACCTGATGAGCGTATCCCTCGCGGTCGTGAACAGGCAAAGCCATTCCGACATGAACAATATGGTGCAGATAAACGAGAGGCTCGTCGAGATAAAGAAGTACCTGAAGGACCTGTCGGGAAGTAAATTCATGGAAGACAGGAGGAGCAGCAAGACCGGCGAATTACTGGGGCCGCAGGTATACAAGAGGACGGAAGTCCTGTCGCAAACATACAGGCCGTTAGGACAGATCCTCCTTGAGAAGAAGCAGATAACTCCCGAACAGCTTGACGAAGCCCTTAATATACACTGGAGGAGGGGAGTAGTTTTCGGCGAAATACTGAAGGAGCTTGGGTTCGTAAAGGATGAGGACCTGCGTGAGGCGCTGCGCGAACAGAGCGCGGACAGCGCGAAGACGGAAGCCAAAATTATACCCTTGACAAAAAATCAGGCGATGGTAGAATAAGTACAGTTAAGAAGCGGCGATTTGAAGCGTATTGCTCCGCTAAATAAATGTGCTAAAAAGCAAATACAGTCGTTTCGCAGACCCGTGCTTTTTAGCCCGGGTTTTTTGTTTTCCGGGTCTTAAAAGGAGAGAGATGAGCAAGATTGGCGCAAAGTTGAAGGCCGAGACGTTAGTGCTGCATGGGGGGCAGGAGCCCGACCCGGTGACCGGGTCCAGGGCTGTTCCGATATACCAGACCACATCCTATCAGTTCAGGGATTCGGAGCATGCCGCGAACCTGTTCGCCCTTAAGGAGAGCGGGAACATATATACGCGCCTGATGAACCCCACAACCGACGTATTGGAAAAGCGGATAGCGCTCCTTGACGGCGGTATCGGCGCATTGGCCGTTGCAAGCGGGCAGGCGGCGATCACGATCGCGCTGCTAAACATCGCTAAGGCGGGGGATGAAATAGTATCCGCGGACAACCTGTACGGCGGGACATATAACCTTTTGCATTACACATTCGAGCGTTTCGGGATCAAGACTAAATTCGTGAGATCCAATGACCTCAAGGCGTTCGACAAGGCGATAACGCCGAAGACGAAGGCGCTGTATGCCGAATCTGTGGGTAACCCGAAGCTCGACGTGGCCGACCTCGAGGGCCTCGCGAAGATCGCGCATAAGCACGGCATACCCCTGGTCCTGGACAATACCTCCGCCCCGTACTTGCTGAGGCCGATAGATTTCGGCGTTGATATCGTAGTCTATTCCGCCACGAAATTTATCGGAGGGCACGGTACTTCGCTCGGCGGGCTAATAGTGGATTCCGGAAAGTTCGACTGGACCAAGGGCGGGAAGTTCCCCCTGATATCGGGGCCGGAAGCCAGCTATCATGGTTTGGATTTTGTGAAGGCTTTGAAGCCGTCCGGGAATATAGCGTATATTGTGAAGGCAAGAGTCTTATTATTAAGGGATCTTGGCGCGGCCATATCGCCGTTCAATTCCTTCCTGCTGCTGCAGGGCCTTGAAACGCTCCATCTCAGGATGCCGAGGCACTGCGAGAACGCCCTTGCCGTGGCAAAACACCTAAAGGGGCATCCGAGGGTCTCATGGGTGAATTATCCCGGCCTTTCCTCAAGCCCTGATCACGAAAGGGCGGGGAAATACCTGAAGAAGGGAGCCGGCGCTCTCATCGGCTTTGGGATAAAAGGCGGGCTGAAGTCAGGAAAGAAGTTCATAGAATCCCTTGAGCTGATATCCCACGTTGCGAATATCGGGGACGCGAAGAGCCTCGCGATACACCCGGCTACGACCACGCACCAGCAGTTGAGCGAGAAGGAGCGGATCGCTACCGGCGTCACGCCTGATTTCATCCGCCTCTCGATAGGGCTCGAGCATATAGACGACATAATCGCCGATATTGACCAGGCGCTTAGCAAGGAGAATTAATGTCAACACACGGTAACGCAGGGACGATAAAGGTCCGGTATTATACTTTTGCGGAACCTCCGAAAGAGCTTAAGCTGGAGTCCGGGCAGTCGCTTGGGCCGATAACACTGGCCTATGAGACTTACGGCGAGCTGAATAAAGAGAAGAGCAACGCGATACTCGTCGGGCATGCCCTATCGGGCGATGCCCATGCCGCCGGCATCCGTGAGGGCGACGGCGTAAAAGAGCTCGGATGGTGGGACTCGATGATAGGGCCGGGCAAAGCCTTTGACACGACGAAATATTTTGTCATATGCTCGAATGTCATCGGCGGATGCAAGGGGAGCACAGGGCCGTCTTCGATCAACCCGAAGACCGGGCGGCCGTATGCGATCGATTTTCCGCTGATAACGATATCCGACATGGTGAACGCGCAGAGGCACCTCATAGACCATCTCGGTATTGACAAGCTCCTTTGCGTCGTCGGTGGTTCGATGGGCGGAATGCAGGCCCTGCAGTGGGTCGCTTCATATCCCGAAAGGGTCCGTTCTGCCATACCGATAGCGACGGCTCTCAAGCATTCGCCGCAGCAGATCGCGTTCGATGAGGTCGGCAGGCAGGCGGTCATGGCCGACCCGGAATGGCGCGAAGGCAATTATTACGGCCTCGGACAGCCCGAGAAGGGGCTGGCCGTCGCGAGGATGATCGGCCATATAACATACATGAGCGACCAGTCGATGGAGGAGAAGTTCTCGAGGAGACTGAAGGAGAAGAATTACAGTTTCCGTTTCAAGACCGACTTCGAGGTCGAAGGCTACCTTAGGTACAAGGGGGACGGATTCGTCAAGCGTTTCGACGCGAACTCCTACCTGTATATCACGAAGGCGCTGGACTATTTCGACCTGTCCGGAGGCATAAACAAGCATCCGGGCCGTCCGATAGATACGAAGTTCCTCGTCATTGCGTTCAAGTCGGATTGGCTCTATCCGTCATATCAGGCGCAGGAGATAGTCAAGCAGCTTAAGATCAGGCATGCCGACGCTTCTTATTGCGAGATAAAGTCGACCTACGGCCACGACGCTTTCCTTCTGGAGGCGGAGGAGCAGACGCATTTGATAAGCCACTTCTTGAAAAAAGCCTATAAGGATAAGGAAGGACGTTGATCATGACTACAGAAGCTATAAGGCTTGACCATCAGGTCATATATAATATCGTCGAGCCGGGGTCAAGGGTGCTTGACCTCGGCTGCGGCGAAGGGGACCTGTTGTTCCTCCTAACGAAGGGTAAAGGGGTCAAGGCGCAGGGCGTCGAACTTAGCGAGCCCGCGATCTATAAATGCGTCGAAAAGGGGCTCAGCGTCTTCCACGGCGATATCGACAGCGGCCTTAAGGATTATCCCGACGGGTCTTTCGATTACGTTATACTGAACCAGAGCATGCAGGAAGTCAAGAAGGTGGACTTTGTCATAGATGAAGCTCTGCGCGTAGGAGGCAGGGTGATCGTAGGTTTCCCGAACTTCGCCTACTGGCGCGCGAGGCTGCGCCTGTTCTTTAAAGGCAAGACGCCGGTTACATACTCTTTGCCTTATAGGTGGTATAATACCCCTAACCTGCATTTCCTGAGCATCAGTGATTTCAGGGAGTTTTGCGCGGATAAGGGGATCACGATAGAGTCGGGGCATTTTCTGGGAAGAAACGGGAACCAGCAATTCCTGCCTAACCTATTTGCATTGAATGCCGTGTTCGTGATAAAGGCGGGTAATAACGGGAAAGGAGGTTAGGGCATGAAAAAGGTTTTGATAGTAATCGCCGCGGTAGTAATTGTGATGTTCCTATCGAAGGATTTTGTCGCAAGCACGATATTTACGTCGGGCGTAAGGGCGTTTACCGACCTGCCCGCAAGCGTCAAGAGCATGAAGGTCGGGATATTCAAAAGCGCGGTCGATATAGGCGGGTTCAAGGTCTACAACCCGAAGAGCGCGTTCAAGGACAGGGTCATGCTTGACATGCCGGCCCTTTATATCGATTACGATCTCGGCTCGATGCTTACAGGCACAAAGCACATCAGGAAGATGAAGCTTGAGCTCAATGAGTTTTATGTCATAAAGAACGCGGGAGAGAGCTGAACCTCGATTCCCTTAAGGGGATACAGTCGAAAGCTTCCGGATCACAGGGAGCCAAGCAGGATATGAAACTCAAGATAGACGTGTTAGAACTCAAGATCGGAAAGGTCATATACAAGGATTACACTAAAGGCGCAACGCCTTTCGTAAAGGAATTCAATATCGGCCTGGATGAGCGCTATGAGAATATAGACAATCCGTATGTTTTTGCGTCCCTGGTCGTATTTAAGGCGTTGGCGAATACGGGCATAGCGTCTTTGACTAATTTTGACATTGGCTCCCTGAAAGATACCGCTTCAGGCGCGTTGTCTACCGCAACGGACGCTGTTAATAAAGCGGCCGAGAGCATAAAGGGCCTATTTGATAAGAAATAGCGTTTGACCGATGGTGTATGAAATGCGCAATAGGATAGTTGTATTCTGCTTTTTTGCCCTGCAGGCCTGTATCATCCGTCCTGTTTTTGCGCAAGGTGTGGATGATAGCGTCGACACGTTATTATGGGACGGCCTTGAATCAAAGGCGCACTGGAGCATCAATACAAAAGGGGAATTAGGGGTCGGCCCGGAATTCAAGACGGAAGGCCAAAACTGCCTCTCTATCAGCTCCTCGAACGGCATACCCGCCAACGGATTAACGATAAAAAAATCAAATACGGACCTGGATGTGACTTTTGCCAAGAATATCATCCTGGATATCTATAACAGCGGCCCTCCATGCGATCTCGCGGTTGCTTTCAAGACGGACGGTATCCGCGAGAGCGTGCCTAAACGGATAGAGAGCGGGCTCAACAAGAACGTGACCTTCGAAATATCCACTAAGGATTTCAAGGTGCCGTTCGGAGACGCGAATATCGCTACGGATGTCATGTTCGTAGTGTATCCGAAAGACAGCAGTGTCGGCCAGATATATTTGGATAATATCAGGATCAGGAAGTACGGCGGGCTGCAGTCGGAGCCGCCCGGTATATCACCCGGCTACATTGCCGAACCGGAAGTCGAGCCTTTCACGCCCGCGGAGGCTCCTGAAGATGCCGGTACGGGAGGAGCCTACTCTATACTTGGGGGCTCTTCGGGAGATAATAATCTTGTCCCCGAGCATAAGACCATCGCGATATTCGGCGCGGGCCTCCTCGGCCTTGCCGCTTTCCGCAGAAAACACTTTAAAAAATAAGCATAATACAATAGAATATGGGTATGCGTAATGTCATTATCCTGCTCATATCCGCATTCTTTTTCCAGGCGAGCGCTTATGCCGCTCCCGCATACGGCACTGATATGCCCGCAAAGGGAAAGATGCGCGTCGGATACCAGGTCAACGTCGTCCTCAAGCATGAGCTGAAAGAGGGTTACGGAAAAATAAGCTCCGACCAACACTATTACGATGTATCGTACGGCGTCCTCGACTGGTTCGTTTTCGACGGCAAGCTCGGTGTCGGCAACACGGACAGGAAGGGCGGGAATGTGGCGAATGTAGATTACGGTTATTCGTTCGCGGGCGGGTACGGTTTCAGGATACGTTTCTATGACGATGAGCCTTCGGGCGTAAAACTTACCGGCGGTTTCCACCATATAAGCGTGCACCCGCGCGATGTGGATATAGGCGCGGACAGGTATGAATCCTTCCTCGATGACTGGCAGCTCGACCTTTTGTGTTCAAAGAAGTTCGGCAGGCTCACTCCTTACGCGGGCGGCAAGGCATCGGTCTTCGAGCATGTCTACAGGGTCAATAAAGGAGACAGGAAACGCGTCTCGCCAAAGTATAACGGCGGAGTGATCACGGGTTTTGACCTGAAAGTCAGGGACGACGTGACGGTCAACGTCGAAGGCCGTTTCATCGACGAGGACGCGATAAGCGCCGGCGTATACTATTCGTTCTGAAAGGCATAATGGAAGATAAAGATTACCTTGAGTACCAGAAAAAGAAGAATTCGGAATATGAGTCGCTCTGCAAGCGCTGCGGCGCGTGCTGCGGCATAAAGGAAGGCGACCCGTGCGAGGAGCTTGCCGCCGAGCCGGACGGCGTGCATTACCGCTGCCGTATTTATGAGACGCGCCTCGGCCCCAGGAAGACCGTAAGCGGGAAAGAATTCACCTGCGTCGAGCTGCGCGTCATATTGAATAAGTCGTGGGCCGGGCACCCCGAATGCGCCTATGTAAAGGCATTGAACGGCGAACCAGGAGAATGATATGGACGCGTTGGAAGTATTTAAGAAGCGCATAAGTGTAAGGGAATACGGCGACAGGCCGGTCGAAAAGGAGAAGCTCGAAAAGATAGCCGACGCCGGGCATCTCGCGGCAACGGCGAGGAACGAGCAGCCGTGGGAATTCGTCATTGTCACGGACAGGGACAAGATAAAAGAACTCGCCGGCATAACCGACCACGGTAAGTTCATGTCGGGCGCGGCAGCGTCCATAGTCGTATTCTGCAAGGACACTAAATATTACCTCGAGGACGGCAGCGCCGCCACCGAGAACATGCTGCTCGCCGCCGCGGCCCTCGGTATCGCGTCCTGCTGGATAGCCGGGGACAAGAAGGAATACGGGACGAAGATAGCGGAAGCTTTGTCGGCGCCCGCGGGCCTTAAACTGGTAAGCATAATAGCATTAGGATATCCGAGGTCAGATCCGGCTCCGCACACAAAGAAACCGCTGAAAGAGGTCATGCACTGGGAGAAGTTGGGCGTATGAAATATATCTTGGCGATAGACCAAGGAACTACAGGAAGCCGGGCTTATATATTCGATAAGCCCGGCCGTATTGTATCTAGCGCCTATAGGGAGTTCAGGCAGATATACCCCCGCGCCGGATGGGTCGAGCATGACCCTGAGGAGATATGGCGCTCCGTGGAATATGTTGTCAAACAGGCGCTCTCCCTGAAAAAGATCAAGCCGGCCGATATCGCCGCTATAGGCATCACGAACCAGCGCGAGACCACCATTTTATGGGACAGGAAGACGGGCAAACCGGTTTACAACGCCATCGTATGGCAGTGCCGCCGGACCGCGTCCATCTGCGATAACCTCAAAAAGAAAGGTTACTCAGGGCACTTTCGCCGTAAGACAGGCCTTATCATTGACCCGTATTTCTCCGGAACCAAGATAAAGTGGCTTTTGAGTAACCTGTCCCTTTTTGACACGTCCCCAAATGGCACGTCCCTTTGTTTCGGCACTATAGACACCTGGCTTATCTGGAAACTCACCGGCGGAAAGGTTCACGCGACCGATTACACGAATGCTTCCCGCACGCTGATATTCAATATCAGAGAAAAGAAATGGGACAACGAGCTGCTGAGGATACTTGGTATCCCGAAAGCCATCCTGCCTGAGGTAAAGCCCTCGAGCTCTATTTTCGGCACGACTTCCAAGGGCGTTTGCGGCCTGCCCGCAGGCATACCTATTGCCGGAGTGGCAGGGGACCAGCAGGCGGCGCTCTTCGGCCAAGGATGTTTCTCGGCAGGGGAGATGAAGAATACCTACGGTACCGGATGTTTCCTTCTGCTGAATACAGGCAAAAAGTTCCTGCTATCGAATAACGGGTTGCTGACGACGCTTGCCTGCGACGCGCACGGGGCTCCGTGCTATGCGCAGGAAGGCTCCATATTCATCGCGGGCGCGGCCGTGCAATGGCTCAGGGACGGGTTGAAGATAGTCACGACGGCCGCCGAAACCGAGAAATTAGCCAAGAAGGTAAAGGATACGGGCGGAGTGTATTTTGTGCCGGCGTTCGTGGGCCTCGGAGCGCCGTATTGGGACTCGCAAGCCCGCGGCACACTGACCGGCATAACCCGCGGCACGAACAGGTCGCACATCATCCGCGCTACGCTTGAGGCGATAGCCTACCAGGTAAAAGATATTGTAGATATCATGGAGAAGGAGA
>JBAYMW010000023.1:0-16010 GCA_041663405.1 Candidatus Omnitrophota bacterium
CCTTTCGACTACGCCTCAGGCGTCCTGGAATATGATTTCAGCATAGCTCCGAAGGGCGAAAAAGAATACCTCTTCATCATACCCTTGCATGGCGGCAAACCGCGCGTAAAAGATTTTGACGCGATGCAGGAGAAGACCGTGAAGTTTTGGGAGGAAAAATTAAACCGGGTCCGGATAAATATCCCCAATAAAGAGATGTCAGATGCCGTCAGGACCAGCCTGGCGTATATCCTCATCAATAAGAACGGGCCGATGCTGCAGGCCGGCTCAGGCGCTTATAAGAAGTCGTGGATACGCGACGCCTGTTCCGCCTCGGCCGCGATGATGAGGATGGGGCATACCGAAGAGGCGAAGGAATATATCGATTGGTTTACCGGCTGCATAAAGCCGGACGGCAAGGTACCGCCTATCATGGTCTCGGAGACCTCCGCGGAACCCGCGTGGGAGAGGGAGTTCGAGGAGTACGACAGCCAGGGCCAATACATCTACTCGGTGCTTGAATATTACCGGTTCACGGGAGACAAGAAATGGCTCCGGGGCAAGCTTCCCGCCGTAATACGCGTCCTCGATTTCACGGAGGGCCTCAGGAAGAAGGAAGCGGCCGGCATATTCCCGCGCTCGGTCAGCCACGAAGGTTATTTCCCGGCGCCGGGCATGCATAGCTACTGGGATGATTTTTGGGGGATCAAGGGGTGGAAAGACGCCGGGGCCATCGCACTTATCCTTGGGGATAACGATCTTTCTGCCAGGGCGGAAAAGGAAGCGGCCGATTTCAGGAAGCACGTGTACGATTCCATTGAAACGGTCAGGGGGTCCGCTAAGATAAACTATATACCGGGGTGCGTCGAGAAAGCGGATTTTGATGCGCCTTCTACGGCCATCGCGGTCCTGCCGACAGAAGAGTCGCAATACCTGCCGCAGGTCCCCCTGTATAATACTTTTGGCATATTCTGGTCGGAGCAATTTTTGCCCAGCCTGTCAACGGGCCCTAAATGGTCGTATTCGCCGTACGCCATGAGGATAGCCGAGGTGTTCGTCCTGCTGGACCAGAGAGAGAAGGCCGTAAAAATGCTGGAAGAATTCATGAGATTGCGCAGGCCGCTTGCCTGGAACGGATGGGCGGAAGGGATACCGGCTGACGACCGGAAGCCGTGGTTTGTCGGCGACCTGCCGCACACCTGGGTCGCCTCCATATATATTAATTCTTTCAGGAGCTTATTTGTGTACGAGAAAGACGGCCGGCTTGTGCTTGGGCACGGCATACCGCAAAAATGGCTCCTGAGCAAGGAAGGGGTCTCCATAGGCAATTTCCCGACATATTACGGGACTATTAGTTATTCAATAAAAGAGGAAAAAGGAGGGCTTCGGATAAAGGTCTCGGGCAAAGCGCGGCCCCCTGAAGGGTTTGTCTTTATCCTGCCTTATGGTGCAGGCGGTCAAATAAAGTTCGAAAGGTTGCCGGCCGACATAACCGTTCCGTTAAATTAGGGAAGAGAATGCCGATGGCTTCAACGTCTTTTAAAGAAATAGGAAAAAAATTAAAGATATCAAGGTTCACGGTAGCCCGGGTTTTAAGGGGCGAGAAATATGTGTCGGAAAAAACCCGCGCTTTGGTGCTTGATCACCTGAAGAAGGAACCGTACGTCCCGAATGTCCACTCAAGCGTGCTATTTTCGGGAAAAGTTAAGATCCTGGGGCTTGTATTCCTCGGAGAAGCTTTTTTCAGCATGGAGTTTTATATACAGGAGATAATAAAGGGCGTCAGCGAGGTTGCAAAAAAAGAAGGCTATCAGCTTATGCTGTTTACCCAGGAGCAGTTTAACAGCTCCGATTGCCAGAGATTGTACCTGAGCAAGCAAGTCGCGGGTTTTATATTGCCGTCCATAGGCAAGGACAATTTCAAGGATATTATCGAGCTGAAAGACAAAAAAATACCGCTGGTCCTTTTATGCTCGCACCTCAAAAATGTCCCCTCTTTTGACTGCGATAACGTAACGGGAGGATACCTGGCGGCAAAATACCTGTTAGATTCCGGCCGCAAGAGGATAGCATTTCTCCACGGTAACGAGAACTGGGTTGATGCCGAGGACAGGTTCCAGGGATATAAAAAGGCCTTAAAGGAAGCGGGTAAGGAGATCGGAAAGGGGTATGTGCAATATAATTCAGGTTATACCTACGGCGATTATGAAAAAGCGGCTACGAAAAGATTGCTCGGATTGAAAGAGCCTCCGGACGCCATCTTCGCAGTCAACGACAGGATGGCCCTTGCCGTCATGTCGGCGGTCAAGGAAGAGGGGAAGAGTATCCCCCGGGATATAGCAGTGGTCGGCTTTGATAACATACCAAGCTGCGAAAGTTTTTCTCCCGCGCTCACTTCTGTTGCCCAGCCTGTAAACGGCATGGCCGTTGCGGCGACCAGGGCCCTGATCAGGGCGGTCTCTTCGGGCAAGAACGGGGATCGCACACAGTTCTTCAAGCCAAATCTCGTCATAAGAAAGTCGGCCTGATTATAAGCAACATATTACCTGAATATGGCAATATATTCGTATTGACATGTTAATTAAGGCATGGTAATCTTTTAGCACAGGAGGGATATTTTTTTTACGCAATTTCTGCTCTCGAGAGCAGAAATACATAAAGATAAAAGAAAAGGAGGTAAATGCATGAAAAAGTTCTATTTAACAACCTTGGTGATCATGGCAGTCGCGCTTATCTCGATACAGTCAACGTCTTCAGCCGCAAACTTGCTCAACGACCCCGGATTCGAGACCGGAAACGGCTGGAGCAATTGGGGAGACAGCAACTATGTCACGGATATAAAGATTAGCGGCGGCCAGTCGGCCCACGCCTGGACATGGAATAACGCTGACGGCAACTTTGAACAGACGATCGATGTCACGCCGGGCGTTTCGTACAAGGCAGGCGGTTATATCAAGTCTTCCGGTTTGGATACCGGCAGCGCCTGGATACAGTTCAGGTGGAATGGCGTTGGAACGGCCGTGGAAAGCGCCAAGCTTACTACAGCGAACGCCGATTGGGCGTATTATGAGACCCCGTTGACCGTAGCGCCGGAAGGTGCGACTACGGCAAAAGTCGCTTATATGCTGTTGGCCCCGGCGTACCAGAGCGCCAATGATGTCTACTTCGATGATGCCAGCTTTGAGGCGGTCCCCGAACCCGCAAGCCTTCTGCTGTTTGGTTCCGGTTTAGCCGGATTTTTCTCGACCCGGGGGAAGAGACGGGGCAGGGGCGCCAGAGAGCATGCCCGGATAGCAAGCTCCGGATCCCTTGCCCCCTTGATTTCGAAAGTCCTTGATATGGTAAGATATTGTCCTTATAATAAAACCAGTTAACCTAGAAAGGAGGGGCAGCGCGATGAAAAGGCTTTATGTGATCTGTCTTATTCTATTTGTCATGAGTTCTGCCGGTATTTCGTCGTCCGGTGAACAGAAGAATTTGCTTGTCAACCCGGGTTTTGAGAAAGTCGACCCGATGGGATGGGCCGGGTTCGGCGACTCTACATATGATACGGAAAACTTCAGGAGCGGCAAGCAATCCGGAAAGGTCTGGGCCTGGGATTATGGAGACGGATTATTCGAGCAGTATGTGAAAATAGTTCCCGGCACGCAGTATAAAGCGAGCGTTTATGTCTTTAGCAAACCCTTCGATGCTGTTTCCGGCGGTTCTAGCGCATGGATACAGATAGAGTGGTACACTATCGATGACGTCGCAGTAAGCGACCCGATAAAGAGCCCTTTGCTTGATGCCGCAAACGACGCCTGGACGCTTTTATCGACTCCGGCGGTTATTGCGCCCCCAAGCGCCGCTAAAGCAAAGATCAAGGTGATCATCCAGGCTCCCAAAAAGGAAACTGCGGGTTCCTGCTATTTTGATGACGCCGATTTCAGCGCCTCTTCTACGATGTAGAGGTAAGCTGCTTATCCTTGCAAAAACGCAAAGCATCTGGTATAATACAAACATCAGATTAAGAGAATGGGTTGAACGAGGCCCTGTTTTATAACAGGGCCTTTTTTTATCCCTAATATTGAGGATAGCGGAAGATGATCTCGGCAAACGGCATATCGCTGCATTTTGGGGCGCGGAAGCTATTTTCCGACGTTAACATAATATTTTCCCCCGGGAATTGCTACGGGCTGATAGGGGCCAACGGCTCGGGGAAATCCACTTTCCTGAAGATACTCTCCGGAGAGCTGGAATCGACCGCGGGCGAGGTCTCGGTAACTCCGGGCGAGCGGATCGCGGTCCTGAAACAGGACCAGTTCGCCTTCGACGGATTCACGGCCTTGACCACCGTCATTATGGGCCATAAGAGGCTCTACGATATCATAGAGCAAAAAGAAACGCTCCACGCCAAGAAGGATTTTTCCGATAAGGACGGGATGGACCTCGCCGATCTTGAGGCGGAGTTCTCTATGCTGGACGGGTGGAACGCCGAATCCGACGCGGCAAAATTGTTAAGCGACCTGGGCATTACAGAGGAATTCCACGGGGTCGAGATGAAACAGCTGGAAGAGGGGCAGAAGGTGCGCGTGCTGCTTGCCCAGGCCCTGTTCGGCAACCCCGATATACTTCTTCTTGATGAGCCCACGAACCACCTCGATATCGAAAACTGCATGTGGCTTGAGAATTTTTTGTCCAATTTCCAGAATACCGCCATCGTCGTCTCCCATGACCGCCATTTCCTGGATAAGGTCTGCACGCATATCGCGGATATCGATTACGGCAAGATCCAGCTGTACCCGGGAAATTTCACTTTCTGGATGGAATCGACGCAGCTCATCCTCAGGCAGCGCATAGAGGCCAACAAGAAGATCGAGAGGAAGCGGGAAGAGCTTAAAAGTTTTATTGCCCGTTTCAGCGCAAACGCTTCCAAGGCGAAACAGGCGACCAGCCGCAAAAAGATCCTGGAAAAGCTCACCCTCGAAGATATAGTACCTTCCTCAAGGCGGAGCCCGTATATAAATTTTGAACAGTCGCGCGAGGCGGGGAACAACGTCCTGGCCATCAATGACCTGTCGAGGTCGCTTGACGGGCTGGACATGTTCAAGGGCCTTGCATTTACCGTCGAGAAGGGCGATAAGGTCGCTTTCGTCGGCTCCGATGACCTCGCAAATACGACCCTGTTCCAGGTCCTCGCCGGAGAGGCGAAGCCGGACGGCGGCAGTTATAAGTGGGGAGCTTCGGTCAACCTGGCGTATTATCCGAAGGATAACGCCAAATATTTCGATTCGGACAGTAACCTTATCGATTGGCTCCGCCAGTATTCGAATGACACCGATCTGGGTTTTGTGCGCGGGTTTTTGGGGCGCATGCTTTTTTCCGGGGACGAATCCTTAAAACAGGTCAGGGTCCTATCCGGCGGCGAGCGCGTCAGGTGCATGCTCTCGCGCATGATGGTCGCCCAGCCTAACGTCATGATCCTTGACCAGCCGACAAACCACCTGGACCTGGAATCGATCGAGGCCCTGAACAAGGGCCTGGAGAAGTTCGAGGGGACCCTGCTCTTCGCCTCGCATGACCACCAGCTCATCCAGACGGTGGCTAACCGCATCATCGAGATCACGGCGGACGGTTTTATCGACCGTTCCGGCATAACATATGATGAATACCTGTCCGACAGAAAAGCCAAGGGACAGTCCCGCCTGATATACTCTTAAAGCTGTTTTCCAAATATCCTTGCTATGGCATATGATCTCTTCTATAATGAACAATAAGATGATGACGTCCGGCGATAAAAAGACGGTAATGGTCGTGGAAGATGAGCCGTTGAATATGAGGCTGACCGTTGATTTGCTTGAAATGAACGGTTTCAACGTGTTAAGCTGTATTGACGGAAGCAGCGCGGTCGAAACGCTAAAGCAGGCCGTCCCGGACCTTATACTCCTTGATATTAACTTACCCAAGATGAACGGTTTCGAGGTCCGCAAGAAGATCAGGGAAGACAGCCGCCTGGACAAGGTAAAGGTTATCGCGCTTTCCGCCTCGGTCATGAGGGAGGACGAGGAACGGGTAAGGGCGGCCGGCTTCGACGATTTCATACCCAAACCCATCGATACGAAGGGACTTATTAAGAAAATAAAGGATCACTTGTCCTGATGAGCGGGAACGGCCTGAAAATAGAGTACAGCGAGCTGGTCGAGAATGCGAACAGCATCATCCTGCGCATGGATATGAAAGGCAACGTCACATATTTCAACAGGCATGCCCGGGAGTTTTTCGGGTACAAGCTCGAGGAGATACTCGGGAAGAACGTTGTCGGCACGATAGTCGCGCCTACCGATACATCCGGGCGCGACCTCAAGGCGATGATAGACGATATGGCGCTCCATCCTTCCAGTTATGTTAATAACGAGAACGAGAACATGCTGCGCGGCGGGGCGCGCGTCTGGATCGCATGGACGAACAAGACGATCCTCGACGAGGACGGGCGCGCGAAGGAGATCCTCTGCATCGGCAATAATATAACCAGGCTGAAGCAGGCGGAAGAGGAGATACTCAAGGCGAAGGAGGCGGCGGAGAGCGCCAATAAGGCGAAGAGCTCGTTCCTGGCGAACATGTCCCACGAGTTGAGGACGCCGCTCAACGCGATAATCGGGTTCTCCGAGCTGATGAAGGAAGATGGCGTAGGCCGGTTGAATGAAAAACAGGAAGAGTATATAGACTATATACACGAGAGCGGCAAGCACCTGCTCTCGCTCATAAATGACATACTTGACCTCTCGAAGGTCGAATCAGGAAAGATGGTGCTTGAACTCGGTAAATTCGACCTGAAGGCCCTGCTGGAAAAGAGCCTGGTCTTCGTGAAGGAAAAAGCGGCCAAGCATGGCATAGCCCTTTCGACTGATATCGAAGAAGGCATCGGGGCCGTTAAGGCGGACGAGAGAAAAGTGAAACAGGTCGTATTTAACCTGCTGTCGAACTCGATGAAATTCACGCCCGACGGGGGGAAGATAGGCATAAATGCCCGCAAGGCCGGGGATAAAGAGATATCGGTATGCGTGTGGGATACCGGTATAGGCATAGACGAGAAGGACAGGAGCAAGGTCTTTTCGGAATTCGAACAGATAGACAGCGAATATTCGCGCAAATACGCGGGGACCGGGCTCGGAATGCCGCTTAGCAAAAAGTTCGTCGAATTGCACGGCGGTAAGATGTGGTTTGAGAGCGAAGGCAAAGGCAAGGGCGCGCGTTTTTGTTTTACGCTGCCGTTAAACGTCGGTTAACCTGAGGAGGGAACATGGCGAAGATCCTGATGATAGACGATGATGCGATGGTGCTTAAGCTCTATTCGGAGGTCCTGTCGAAAGAAGGCCATGAGGTATTATCTTCAAACGACGCGAGAAAAGGGTTGGCTATGGCGGCGGAAAAGGCGCCGGACCTGATCCTCCTCGATATAATGATGCCAGACGTGGAAGGGGCGCAGGTCCACGAAAGCCTGAAGCTTAACGATAAGACAAAAGGCATCCCCGTGGTGTTCCTGACGGCGCTCGTGACGGATGAAGAAGTCGCGGCTGCCGACGGAAAGATCGGGGGGATCGGTTATATCTCAAAATCAACGCCTAACAAAAAATTCATCGAGCAGGTCAACGATATCCTGGCAAAAAAGAAGTAAAGTAAAAAAATATGGCTAACGAGATCAAGAAAGTTGCGTTCATAGGGAATTACCTGCCAAGGCGATGCGGCATCGCTACTTTTACCACCGATATCTGCGAGGCGTTCGCGGCCCTGAATCCTTCAGTACAGGTATTCGCGATACCCGTTACGGATATCGAGGAAGGTTACGATTACCCGGAGCGCGTACGTTTCGAGATCAAAGAACAGAACATAGACTCGTATAAGGCGGCTGCGGACTTCCTCAACCTAAACAACGTAGATGTCGTTTGCCTGCAGCATGAATTCGGTATTTTCGGAGGGAACGATGGAAGTTATATACTGGCTTTATTGCGCCAACTGAATATGCCTGTCGTAACGACCCTTCACACGGTACTGGAGAATCCGTCTGCGCGCCAGAAACGCGTCATGAATGAATTAATAACCCTGTCCTATAGCGTGGTCGTGATGACGCAAAAAGCCGTCGATATCCTTCAGTCGGTAAACGGGATACAAAAGTCCAAGATAAGGCTGGTCCCGCACGGGATACCCGACGTTTCCTTTATCGACCCTAATTTTTACAAGGACCAGTACGGTGTCGAGGGCAAGACCACGATACTGACGTTCGGGCTGCTTTCGCCGCGAAAGGGGATAGAGGTCGTCCTGCGCGCGCTCCCGAAAGTAATAAAGGAGTATCCGAACGTGGTATACATTATCGTCGGCGCCACGCATCCGAACCTGTTAAGGCATGAGGGTGAGGCATACAGGCTTTCCCTGCAACTCCTTTGCGATGAGCTTGGTATCTCGAGGAATGTCATCTTCCATAACCGTTTCGTATCTCCCGAAGAGCTTAAAGAATTGCTAGTGCTCGCCGATATTTATATCACCCCGTATCTTGAGGAGGCACAGGTGACCTCCGGTACCCTCGCTTATTCGTTCGGAGTGGGGAACGCGGTCATCTCCACCCCGTATTGGCATGCCGCCGAACTGCTCGAAGGCGGCAAGGGCATCCTGGTGCCGTTCAATGACCCGGAAGCGACAGGTCAGGCGATAGTCAGGCTTATTGCCAACGAAAATGAGCGTAACGCGATGCGCAAGAATGCCTATCTTCTCGGACGCGATATGATATGGAGCAATGTCGGGTCGAAATACACGTCGATCTTCGAGGAGGCAAAGACGAAACGCCCTGCCGTGGCGCAGAAGAAGATAACGATGCATCCCCTAGAACATGAGTATCCCGTACTGCCGGACATCAAGCTCAACCATCTCATGAGGATGACGGATTCAATAGGGATCTTCCAGCATGCCACGTTCAATGTCCCGAACCTCTCCGAAGGGTATTGCACGGATGATAATGCCCGGGCGCTGATCCTTGCAGTCCTGCTCGAGAACCTGGGCTCCATAAATCCGCTGAAGATCAATGATCTCGCGAGCCGTTACCTCGGATTTGTCAAATATGCGTGGGACCCGTCGATCACGCGGTTCAGGAATTTCCTTACATTCCAGCGGGACTGGAAAGACGAGATCCCAAGCGAGGACTGCCACGGAAGGGCGGTATGGGCTCTTGGCACATGCATCGGGCAATCCAGGAACGAGGGATTTACCCAGATGTCGGTCGAGATATTCGAAAAGGCCCTTATTCCTACGGTGTCGTTCACTTCTCCGCGCGCATGGGCTTTCACGCTGCTCGGAATACATGAATACCTGCAGCGTTTTCACGGCGACAGGTTCGCGCGCAACTGCCTCCAGACGCTTGCGACGCGGCTTTACGAGCTATACAAGGCAAACAGCAGCGCGGAATGGCCATGGTTCGAGGAATCCCTGACATATTGCGACGCCAAGCTGCCCCACGCGCTTTTATTAAGCGGGCACGATCTGGGCAACGAGGAGATGTTGAGGGCAGGCATAGAGTCCTTGAAATGGCTCTCGAAGGTACAGACATCGCCGCGCGGCCATTTCCAGCCGATCGGCACGGACGGCGAGTACCGGCGCGGCGGGACCAAGCCTATATTTGACCAGCAGCCGGTGGAAGCTTATGCCACCGTATCCGCATGCCTGGATGCCTATCGCGTGACAAAGGATAAGGCGTGGTATGAAGAGGCCTTGAACGCTTTCCAGTGGTTCCTCGGCAGCAATGATCTCGGTATTTCCTTATATGACCCGGTGACGGGCGGATGCTGTGACGGGCTTCACGTAAACAGGGTCAATCGTAACCAGGGCGCCGAGTCTACGCTTTCATTTCTTTTGTCCCTGGCCGAAATGACACAGATGGAAAATGCCCTGGAAAGCCTTAAGGAGCCCTCGGAGGAATGATAAGGGATACCGGTATAGCCATTACGCCTGACAGCGAGCGCGTCATCATAAGGCCGTATTTTCCCTCCGATCATTCACGGGTGCCTAAGATAGTCTCGCGCGTTATGGCCCTCAGCAAATCCGCCGCCAAAGAAGTATTAAAAAGGACCATGCGGGATTTTTCGGCGCGGCACCATGATTTTGAGGCCATCCTCGAGCGCCAGTTTGAGGCCGTCCGCGCGTATATGCCCCCCGATTTTGCCCCTTCTAAAATCCAAAGGCTCCTGATAGGTGCGTATTTCACCGGCGAGCGTTCGTATGAATCGACGGCACTGTTCAATCCCTCTATTGTAGCGCATCCCGACCAGTCCGGCGTTCCCGGGGGATCCCTGCGTTTTATAATCTCCCTGCGCGCCATCGGCGAAGGCCATATATCCACATTGATATTCCGTTCCGGGCTCATAGATAAGTCCGGGGTGATATCAATGGACGATCCCTCAGGCCTCGCGTGTACCGCCGAGCCGAGACCGAACGCGCTTTACGATAAGGCGTGCTATGTCCAAAAACTTCATGAAATGGGATTAGGGAACGATTGTTCAATAAATATCACGGATCAACTTCCGGGTGAATTCACCATGGAACAGCTGCAGCAGAAGGTAGGAGATTATACCGCCGGCCATAATCCGATGGCCCAGACAGACAGGCTTACCTGCGAAAAGATCCTTTGGCTGGCCCGGTGCAATTACGAGGCGGATTTCGGTTGCGGGTTCTCGCTCTCAGAGCGGGTACTGTTCCCGCTTTCTCCAAGCGAACAGAACGGCATAGAGGACGCGCGTTTCGTGTATTTTAAGGAAGATGACGGAGGCGGGAGATACTATGCCACCTATACGGCATATGACGGCAGGGTGATCCTGCCGCAGATAATGGAGACGGAAGATTTTATCCATTTCAAAATGATCACTTTGAACGGCAGGGCGGCGGTCAACAAGGGGATGGCTTTGTTCCCGCGCAGGATAAACGGCCGTTACGCGATGGTCTCCCGGAACGATAACGAGAACCTTTTCCTGATGTATTCCGATAATATCCATTTCTGGCATGAGACTGTCCCGCTGATGAGCCCCCTATATCCATGGGAGTTCGTGCAGATAGGGAATTGCGGTTCCCCGATAGAGACCGAACGCGGATGGCTGCTCCTGACCCATGGCGTGGGCCCGATGCGCCAATATTCTATCGGCGCGGCCCTGCTTGACCGCGAGGATCCTTCGCGCGTGATCGGCCGGTTGAGCGAGCCGCTTATCCGCTGGGAGGACAAAAGCCGTTCCGGTTACGTCCCGAACGTCGTCTATTCGTGCGGCGCCATGGTCCATGGCGATACGCTTATAATTCCTTACGCGTTATCAGACCAACAGACGACCATCGCGCTGGTATCGCTGCGCGAGGTATTGGATAAATTGTCTTAGGAAGATCCCGAATATCATGAAAAGGAGATCGAAATGGCAGATGTAGAAAAGTATTCGCATAAGATCGTTAAGAAGCTCAGGTTCAGGATACCGGACGTCCCAGGGGCGCTCGGCACCCTTGCGCTCGCGCTAGGTATCGAAGGGGTCACCTTAGGCGATATCACGAAGATACATCTTACGTCCAATTATATCGTAAGGGATATCATAGCGTTCTTTGACGATGAGAAGCACTTCCATAAGGCTGTCGCCGCGGTAAAGATCCTAAAGGGCTATAAGATATTGAACATACAGGACGAGGTCCTTAACCTTCACAGGGGCGGAAAGATAGAAGTAAGGCCCCGCGTGAAGGTCGAGACCCTTAACGACCTTCGCATGATCTACACTCCGGGTGTAGCGCAGGTATGTAATTATATCGTCGCCAATCCTGCGGCGGCGCGCGACTACACATCGATCGGCAACACCGTCTGCATCGCTACGAACGGTTCGGCCGTCCTCGGGCTGGGCAATATAGGCGTCCTGGCAGCGATGCCGGTAATGGAAGGGAAATCCATCATCCTTAACAAGATGGGCAAGGTCAGCTGCGTCCCGCTGCTGGTGCATAGCGACGACGCCGATGAGATCGTAAACGCGCTCGCCTGCATAGCGGAGACGTTCAGCGTCATCATGATAGAGGATGTAGGCGCGCCGCTCTGTTTCGAGGTCGAGCAAAAACTGCAGAAGAGGGTCAAGGTGCCCGTCTTCCACGATGACCAGCACGGCACCGCTACCGTCATCCTTGCCGCCCTGATAAAAGCGCTCAAGATGACCGGCAAGAGGAAGGAGAATGTCGAGATAGTCATAAACGGCGCCGGAGCGGCTGGTATCGCCGCCGCAAAGCTGATGCTCGGATACGGTTTCAAGCACATAGTGTTCTGCGACAGGGCCGGGGCTATTTATAAAGGCAGGACGGGCGATATGAACGCGTACAAAAAGGAGATCGCCTGCATTACGAACAAGCGCAGGGAGAAGGGCGCGCTCAAGGATATAATGAAGGGCAAGGACATATTTATCGGCCTATCGGCTCCCGGGCTTGTCAACAAGGAGATGGTCAAGGCCATGAACAGGCGCCCGATTATCTTCGCGCTCGCCAACCCCGTACCGGAGATATGGCCTAAGGAGGCCGAAGAGGCCGGCGCATCCATAGCGCTCGACGGAAGGACCATAAACAACGCGCTTGCTTTTCCCGGCATCATACGGGGCGCGCTCGATTCGCGCGCACGCGAAATAACAACAGGAATGAAGTTTGCCGCCGCGGAAACGATCGCGTCGCTGGCAGGCAAGAACGAGGTCGTCCCGAATTTCATGAATACCGCGGTGCATGAAAAGGTGGCAAGGGCTGTTGCTTTTGCGGCCGGTAAAAAACGGGTTTGCTGATCTTATAAATACCGCCCAATGAAGATCTAAGATTTATATTGATTCCTCTATACGGCAGGATATAATACCTGAGTAGTTGTGTAAGTTGCCAAATCAGTCCAAGCACCCTGTGTTTAATCAACATACGGCCTTGGACTTTTTGTTTTTTGGAGGGGCTGAAATGAAAGATACGGTAAATACGCACGCGCAGGATGTTGAAGCGCTCTTGAAGTATGCCAATAGCATCATCGCCACATTAAGGGAGCCGTTCCTTGTCTTGGATATAAACCTTAGGGTCATCTCCGCCAACCAAGCCTTTTATACTGCCTTTAATACTGTAGAAAAAAACACTATAGGCCAGATGCTGCCAGACCTGGGCGACAAGGAATGGGACATCCCGGGACTGCTTAAACTGTTAAAGGAGATCATTCCGGAAAAGAAAGTAGTAAAAGATTACGAGGTCGAGCATATATTCAAAAAGGGCGGGGAGCGGTGCATGATCCTCAACGCTTGCCTGCTGCATGTCCCGGGGAATTTAGCGGGAATAATAGCGAAAAAGACGAAAGAAGAGGAGCTTGTACTGCTGGCTATTGAAGACATCACCGAGCGCAAGCGCCTGCAGACAGAATTGAAGGAGTCCGAGGAGCGTTTTCGCAGGGCCTTTGAAACATCGCGGGACGGGTTATTGCTTGTCCATAAGACCGAAGGCGACATCCTTAATTCCAACGATTCCGCCCAGGAACTGCTGGGCTATTCCCATGATGAGTTCATGAAAATGAAGCTATGGGGGATCGGCATGGTCAAGGACAACAAGGACTTCCATGAGACGGTGTCGAGGCTGGAAAGAGACGGTGTGATCCATTACGATGAAACCCCGGTAAAGACCAAAAAAGGCCGAAGAATATTCTCAGAAGTTATTTTGGTCAACAAGGCAAAAGTCATCCAATGCAATATCCGCGACATTACCGAGAGAAAGCGGATGGAGGACGAATTGGCGCTGGCCAAGGAACAGCAATACAGGACGCTTATCGAGAATCTTCCCCAAAAGGTGTTCCTTAAGGATATCAGCTCGGTCTATGTGTCCTGCAACGGAAACTACGCAAGAGACCTGAATATCAAGCCGGGAGAGATCGCCGGAAAGACGGACTATGAATTTTTCCCCACGTATTTGGCCGAGAAATACAGGGCCGACGATAAGAGGGTCATGGAATCCGGAATAACCGAAAATCTTGAAGAAGAATACGTGGTGATAGATGATTATCTTAACGAAACAAAAAGGGGCGTGATCAATACGGTCAAGGTCCCTGTCCGGAATAAGGCAGGTGAAGTTACCGGGCTGTTCGGGCTTTTCTGGGATATTACCGATAAGAAAAGGGCGGAAGAGCGGCTGCGGGAGAGCGAAAGGAAGATCCGCGCCCTTTTTGACCAGGCCTTCCAGTTCATAGGCATGTTGACGGTGGATGGCACGGTCATCGAGGCGAACAGGACGGCCATGCAGTTTGCGGGAATCAATGAACCGGATTGTTTTGGCAAGCCTTTCTGGGATACGCCATGGTGGACCCATTCGAAAGAGCTCCAGGATAAGCTGCGCGATGCCATAACGAGGGCCGCGGGCGGTGAGACCGTGTTCCTGGAGGCAACCCATCTCGCCGCCGATAAAAGCGTCCATTACATAGATTTTTCCCTTAAGCCGGTTAAGGACGAGAATGGAAAGGTAATCTTTCTTATCCCCGAGGGCCGCGATATCACCGAGCGCAAGCGGGCCGAGGACGAACTGATAAGATACCGTGACCACCTGGAGGAACTTGTCAGGGAGAAGACGGAAGAGATAAAGGAAAGCGAGGAAAGGTTCAGGAGCATATTTGAAAAAGCCATGGACGGCATAATTTTGACGGACACTAACACCCGAAAATTCGTCATGTGCAACAAAATGATGTGTGATATGCTGCAGCGCACCGAGGAAGAGATAAAACGCCTTGGCATAAATGATATCCATCCGGAAAAAGACCTGCCGTATGTTATAGGGGAATTTGATAAACTGTCACGGGGAACAATGACTCATACGGAGAGCGTGCCGGTAAAAAGGAAAGACGGCAGTGTCTTTTACGCGGATATCGTAGCATCGCCGATAAGCTTATCCGGCAAGAAATATATTATGGGCAGTTTCCGCGATATCACCGAGCGTAAAAAGGCGGAGGAAGCCGTTGCGGAAGCAATAAAAACAAAATCTGATTTTACCGGGATGGTCTCCCACGAATTGAGGACGCCGCTTGCCGCGATCAAAGAAGGCGTTTCCGTGGTCCTGGATAAGATAACGGGCGATATCAGCGAGGAGCAAACCAAATACTTAAGCATAGTAAAGAATAATGTAGACAGGTTAGACCGGCTGATCTCCAAAGTCCTGGATTTCCAGACGCTTGAATCCGGGAAGATGGAATATGAGATAGAAGACGGTGATATTAATGAGGTAATTAAAGCGATCCAAAGCACAATGATGCCTTTGGCCCGGAAAAAAGGGTTGGTTTTTGGAGCAGAGCTCTGCGATGACCTGCCCCGGGCAAGGTTTGACAAGGATAAGATCACCCAGGTCTTGGCCAACCTGGTGAATAATGCCATTAAATTCACCGAAAAGGGCGGCATTACCATAAGTACCAGCAGGGGAGATAATGTCATCCGGGTTATGGTCAGGGATACGGGCATCGGCATTAAAAAGGAAAACATCCAAAAGCTATTCCAGGAATTCACGCAATTGCAGAGAAAGGTCGGCGGTACGGGCCTCGGCCTGTCCATCTGCAAGAAAATAGTGGAAGCGCATAAAGGAAAGATCTGGGCGGAATCGGAATACGGCAAAGGCACAGCTTTCTGTTTCATCCTGCCCATTACAGAGCGGAGGGAATGACATGGCAAAAAGGATCCTAGTCGTTGATGACGAGCCGGATATAATGGAAGTTGCGACAGTCAGGTTGAAACATTTAGGATATGAGATCATACCCGCGGTCGATGCCGAAGAGGCGTTGGCCTTCCTTCAAAAGGATGCCCCCGACCTGATCCTGCTGGACCTTCTACTGCCTAAAATGCAAGGGGATGAGTCATGTAAGATGCTGAAGTCAGATGACAAGTATAAGTATATACCCATTATAATATTTACCGCCAGCGCCATCCGGCCGAGCCTTCCTGAAAACATAAAAGCAATGGGCGCGGATGATTGCATATTGAAGCCTTTCGACCCGGAAGAGTTGCTGGGAAAAGTGAAGA
>JBAYMW010000024.1:0-15427 GCA_041663405.1 Candidatus Omnitrophota bacterium
ATCAGATCAATCTTGGATTGTACATCGCCTTGATCTTCAGTGACCTGTCGACACCTATGTCGTCAAATGCCTCGGAACTCGCCCTGCATATCGGGCAGTTCTTCGGGGGCGCCTTACGATGTGTGATATATCCGCACTTAGCGCACCTGTACTTACCTTTTGGCTCTTCTTCCATTGCTGACTCCAGTCTTTTGTCTTTACACAGGTAAGTATACGGATGGATGTTAAATCTGTGTTACGGGCAGGTTAAATCTTCATTGCGGGAAAAGCAGGAATATTGACTGCAAGATTATCGCCTGAAATCCTGCGTTGAGCGAAGAGCCGATTTATGACGGAATTGCTTATTCTTGCTGTGAGTAATAATGAAAGGCCGAGCGAAACCAGGATTTCAGGTAATGAACTTGTAGCCGATATTGCGGATCGTTTCGATGAAGGTATGCCTGCGGTCCTCTATCTTGCTGCGCAGGCGGCGGATATGGACATCCACCGTGCGGGTCCCGCCGTAGTAGTCGTAGCCCCATATCTTGTCGAGGAGCTGGTCGCGCGAATAGACGCGGCCCTTGTTCGAGGCGAGGAATTTGAGGAGTTCGTACTCCTTGAAGGTGAGCTCGATCTTTCCGCCGTTGACCGTCACTTCGTACCTGGAGACGTCTATCAGGAGGTCCCCTGCCTTTATGGTATCCTTCGAATCGGTCGGGATGACCTTCTTCAGCAGGGCCCTTATCCTCGCGACAAGCTCGGACGGATTTAACGGTTCGAAAATAAAATCACCGATGCCCGGGATGCTGTCGAGCGCCTGCATCCCGCCCTCCGGCATCAACGCGAAAACGGGCGTCTCCTTAAGGAACCTGTCCTTCTTGAACGCGCGGTATACGGCCTGCGCATCAAAATCCTTTATTGAGGTGAAATCGAGCAGGATGATATCGGGGCGCCGGTTCAGGGCCTCTTCATATGCCGCCTTTACGCCGGACTCCTCGGGGAAATAGACCCGGTAGTCGGCTTCCTTCAGGGCCTTACGCGCGCGTTTAAGCCCCTCGTCTTCCGTCCCCAGGACAAGTATGCCGCTCATAACTTTACCGCCGTGACCGCGATGCCGTTCTTATCGGCAAGCGCTAAGGTCTCATCCATGTCTATTATCAGCGTCTTCTTCGCCTCTATCGCGAGGCATCCCGCCTTTGCTTCCGCCATCGATAATATCGTCTGCGGGCCGACCGCGGGCAGGTCGAACTTCATGCTCTGTTTCGGACGGGCGACCTTGATGACGGTCCCTCCGGGGCCGGCGAGCCTGCCGCCGCGCTTTATCAGCGCATCCGTGCCCTCTATGTCCTCGACCGCTATGACCGCTTTGTCCTTCACGAAAATAGAAAGCCCTATATCGAGCCCTGCGACCTGCCTGGCAATGCTGAGGCCGAACTTTATGTCGTCCTGCTGGGAGGGCGCGGGTTTGGCTCCCAGGGTCAACACTCCCGCCTCCGGAAGCATATCCTCGAGGAAGAGCGTCGAATCGAGCAGCTCCACTCCCGCGGACTTCAGCGTCGAGGTTATCATCGACAGCAGGGTATCGTCTTTCCTGTCCAGCGCCTTGACAAGTATCGACTTCATGAGGCCGTCTATCTTGAGCGCCTCGTTGAATATGCGGGATTTTGTTATGCCGCCGGCCATTATCGCTTTTTTAATGCCTTCGGACTTGAATATTTCGAGGACTTTGGAGAGTTCTCCGAGCTTTACCCAGTAAAATTTATCGGCGATATTGCCGACCTCGGGCTTCGTCTCGCCTTCGATGCCGACGGCGACGACATAGACGCCCTTGGCCTTAGCGGCCTTCGCGAAGATGACGGGAAAATCGCTTTTTCCGGCGACCAGTCCTATTTTTTCCATAATATTTTACCTGGCGATGCCCCTCTCGGAGGCCTGGACGAATTTTATGAGCTCGTCGACTTCAGGGCATTTCGGGACTTCAGTTTTTATTTGTTTTATAGCGCTGGAGATATTGAGGCCGGAGTTGAATAATGCCTTGAAGGCCTTCTTTAGATTGGCTTTTGACTGTTTCGGCACGCCGGCCCTGTCGAGGCCTATCGTATTCAGCCCGTAGATCTTCAACGGATGCCCGTCGCAGGTCGAGAAAGGCACGACGTCCTGGGTCGCTTTGGAGCAGCCGCCGATTATCGCGAGCCTGCCTATGCGCACGAACTGGTGCACGCCGCTCAAGCCGCCTATTATGGCCTTTTCTTCTATGGTCACGTAACCCGCCAGGGCGACGCAATTGGCAAGTATCGCGCCGTCCCTTACTATGCAATCGTGCCCGATATGCGAATAGGCCATGAGCAGTACATTATTGCCTACTACAGTCGAGGAGTCCTTGTCGGTACCCATATTGATTGTGGCATATTCGCGTATGATGTTCCCGTCGCCGATCTTCACAAAGCTGCGTTCGCCCTTGAACTTCAGGTCCTGGGTTATGGAGCCGACCACGGCGCCGGTGAATATCCTGTTATCCTTGCCTATGGTCGTGTAACCGTCTATCACGGCGTGGGCGCCTATGACGGTGCCGTCGCCGATCTTCACGTTAGGGCCGATAAAAGCATAAGGGCCGACTTCAACCGAGCCGGCCAACTCTGCCTTTTTATCTACTATCGCTGTTGGATGGATCTTCATTATATTCCTTGCCGCTATTCGGATGCCTCTTCGCCGCCGACAAGCGCGAACATGAATTCGCCCTCGGCCACAATTTTTCCGTCGACGCTTGCAACCGCTTTTATCTGTACGGTCTTCGACCTCAGCTTGAGCACTTCGGTCTCCAGGACCAGTTGGTCCCCGGGCACAACGGCTTTACGGAATTTTACCTTGTCCATCGACATGAAGAATGCGTATTTCCCGAGATTCTCCCTCTTATTGAGCATCATCACGCCGGCGACCTGCGCCAATGATTCCATTATCAGGACTCCGGGCATTATCGGCATGTTCGGGAAATGGCCCGGGAAATAAAATTCATTCATCGTTACGTTCTTGATGCCGACCGCCCTCTTGTCATCCTCGAGCTCTATGACCCTGTCGACGAGCAGGAACGGATAACGGTGCGGCAATATCTTCTTTATGTCGTTTATGTCGAGCGGGGTCCCCACGATACCGGGGCCCTTGCATTCCATCGCGCCCGCGCGCATGCGCTCCTGCTGCTGCCTGACCTTCTGGAGCAGCCTGATATTCAGCGGATGCCCGGACTTCACTGCGATCACGTGGCCCTTAAGCGCCATTCCGAGAAGGTAGAGGTCGCCTATCAGGTCCGATATCTTGTGGCGGGCGAACTCGTCGTCGAACCTGAGTTTGTTCTTTATGACGCCGTCCTTTCCCACTACAAGCGTGTTCTCGAAATTCGCGCCCTTGCCGAGCCCCTGGTGCCTTAACGCTTCGGCTTCGGCCTCAAGGCAGAACGTCCTTGTCGGGGCGATCTCCTTTTCGTACGTCTCCGGCGTCACGACTATCGACGCGTACTGCGATCTCAGCATAGGGTGGTCGTAGCTCAGCATATACGAGACCTTGAAATCGGAATCGGGTAATATCGCGAGGACCGTATCGTCCTCCTCGAGCCAGATCGGGTCCTTGACCGTGAACGACTTCCTCTGCCCGGGCTGCGCCTGTATGCCGGCCTTCTTTATAAGCTCCACGAACGGTGTCGCCGATCCGTCTATGCCGGGGACCTCCGGTCCGTTTATCTCGACCTTCACGTTATCTATCATCATGCCGTTGAACGCGGACATCAGGTGCTCTATGGTGTGGACCTCGGCGCCCTCTGAGGCGAGCGATGTCCTCCTCAGTTTGCGGCTGGCTTCCATCACGTTCGCGATCGACGCCTTTATGACCGGAGAACCGGGCAGGTCCGTGCGTATGAAGCTTATGCCGGCATTCTGCTCGGCCGGAAGCAGGCGCACTTTGGTCCTGGCGCCCGTATGCAGCCCTACACCCTCTATCTCAACCGCGTTTTTTATTGTCCGCTGCTGTTCCATTTGCGATTTTACTCTCCAACTGGTTGACTTTTTCCCGGAGCTTCTTCAGCTCGTCGGCCATCTGCGGCAGCCGTGAAACGAAGGCGTTAAGCCTCTTAGCCTCGTCATGCGGCTTCGCGGGATAGCCCGATACGCATATGTTCGCCGGGACCGACTTGGTCACGCCCGCCTGAGCCGCGAGGACCGCGTTATCTCCGACCGTTATGTGCCCTACGAGGCCGGCCTGTCCAGCGATGGTCACATTGTTGCCTATGACCGTCGAGCCGGATATTCCTGCCTGCGCTATTATGAGCGAATTCTGTCCGATGATGACGTTATGCGCTATCTGGACCAGGTTGTCTATCTTGGTCCCGCGGCCTATTACAGTCTTGCCGAAGCGCGCCCTGTCGATCGTCACATTGGCGCCTATCTCCACGTCGTCTTCTATGACAACGGTGCCTATCTGGGGTATCTTACGGTGCTCGCCGTTGACCGTCGCGAACCCGAACCCGTCACTGCCGATGCAGGTGCCGGGATGTATCACCACCCTGTCGCCCAGCACAACCTTCTCGCGCAGGACCACATTAGGGTATATCAGGCAATCGCATCCGATCTTCGCGTTATATCCGACATACGACCCTGCGTATATTATGGTCCTGTCGCCGACGGTCACGCCGTCATCAAGCACGGCATACGCCTGTATCGCGACATCGCGGCCGAGCTTGACGTTCTTGCCTATTACAGCGGCCTGATGGATGCCGGACGGGTACTGCTGGTCGTTCGGCATCATTATGGATATTATCTTCGCGAAAGCGAGGGAAGGGTTCGTAGTCTTGATTATAGGTTTCGGGGCGCCCGCCGTATCACGGGATGTTATTATCGCGGCGGCCCTTGTAGTGTCCATAAGCGGCGCATAACGCGGGTTCGCGAGGAAGGTCAGATCGCCTTCCTCGGCCTCCCTGATGCCGCTTATCCCGGTCACTACTATCCCGCTGTCCCCTACTACCTCACCATCTATCAGCTGCGCAATCTCTTTAAGAGTCTTGCGGATAACCGAACCTTCTCCGGACACTTTCTTATTTCTTTCCCTTTGTTGCGTATTTGTCGTTCAGGATCTTCAGCACGCGCGCGGTCATGTCGTCGATCTCGTTGCCGAAAAGGACCATCCTGCTGTCTATGATATACTTATAGCTTTCCTTCTTGCCTATCTCATCGACGACGTCCTTGATCTCCTTGAATATGCCCCTGGCCATGTCATCGCGCTCTTTCCTGAGGGCTTCCCTTGAATCCCTGTCGAATTCCTGGAGCTTCTTCAGCTTCTCTTCGACCACGGCCTGCTTCTTGGCCTTATCCTTATCGGCAGCCAGGTCAAGCTCGTCCTTCAGCTTCTTTATCTCGGTGACAAGCTTCTCCCTGTCGCCCTGCTTCGCGTTACCCTTGGCCTCAAGCTGCTTGTCGAAATCCTTGGTCTTATTGTATTCATCGAAGACCTTCGCGAAATCCATGTGGCCTAATTTCTGTTCCGCCGCGAAAGAGGAATTGACGACAGATAATGTCATGGCCGCAAAAACCGCTAATGCCAACAACTTCGATATTGCCCTCATCTTGTTTCTCCTTTCATGTTAAAAAGCTCTGCTAAGGCTAAAGTGGAACCTTCCTTTTTTCTTCTCACCCGGATCGATCTTAAGGGGATAACCATAATCGAGCTTTATCGGCCCGACCGGCGTCTTGACCCTGATGCCGGCGCCCGTTGAATACTTGTAACCGCCCTGCCCGAAATCCCCCTCCTTCTCCCATACGTTGCCGACGTCAAAGAAGAACGCGCCCTTCAGGAACTCGACGACCGGGAACGTATATTCCGCGCTCGCGACTACCATCGCCTCGCCGCCTAACGGGTCGTTGGTCGCGGGATCCTTCGGGCCTAAGGCCCTTTCCTTGTAACCGCGGACCGTGTCAGCGCCGCCTGCGAAGAACCTTTCATATATCGGCACGTCGCTGGAATCTCCGTATGCCCCGACCGCGCCTGCGTGCGCGCTCAATTCGAGGACCTGCTTCGGTATGAACGAGTAGTATGTCATAGCCGAACCGTACCACTTAATGAAATCCTTGTCACCCTGGAAAGGCCCGCCGGCTCCGGTTACCGAAGCGTATGTGATGTAGCCCTTCGTCGGGGTCATGGTAGAATCCCTCGTGTCCCTGGTCAGGCCGAGCTGGAGGCTCGATATATTGTTGATCCCTGCCTCTTTCCTCAGGTCGTTTGTGGCCCCGTCATCGACGTTCGATATCCTTACCTCTTCCAGCCTGTACGTAAGGTCAGCCCTGTCGTTATCGTCGAACTCCTTACCCAGCCTCAGGTCCGCGCCCCTTCTCCTTTCGTCATAGCCGTATCCGGTGCTGTCTGACGACAGGCGCGTATTCTGGTAGAGGTCAAAACCCAGCAGGTACGGGTAATCGAATATCCACGGGTCCGTCCAGCTCATCTGGTAATCCCTTCTTACCGTACCCATCTCGGCCCTAAGGACGAGCTGTTGGCCGCCGCCGGTGAATGTCGGCCAGTTCATGATATCAAAATTCCTCTGGGTCACCTGCACGAAGCCCACAAGTTTATCGACCGTGGAGAAACCGCCTCCGAAGGAGAACTCTCCGGTCTTCGTCTCTTTGACGTCCACCAGCAGGTCGGCCTTGTCCGGCTCCTCGGTCTTGGCGGTATCGAAAGTTATATCCTCAAAATATCCGAGGTTATACAGGCGCTCTTTCGAGCGCTGCAGTTTCGCGCCGTTGAACGGCTGGCCGGGACGGAGCCTTATCTCCCTCCTTATTACCTTGTCCTTCGTGCGGACGTTGCCGCGTATCTCGATCCTGTTTATGAACGTGAGGTCGTTCTCCGTGATCGTATATTTAACTTCTATGTTCGAGCTCTCGGCGTTCAATGACGTCTCGGTCTTAACTACCGCATATATATAACCCTTGTCGAAATAGAGCCCCTGTATGATGTCCGCGTCGGCGCGCAAGCCTTCCTGGCTGAACGCCTTTCCGGTGTTCATCTTGAGCGCCTTGCGTATATCCTTTTCGGATATGATCGCATTGCCGGCCACTCCGATGGAATGCACAAGGTACTTCCTGCCTTCGTCCACCTTTATGTTGATGAACAGGAACTTGCCATCTTCGTCATACTTGAATTCCGGCTCCATCCTCGCATCGAGGAAACCGTTCGATTCGTAGAACACCTTCAATTTATCCATGTCGCCGTCGAACGCGTCCTCGTTGAAGACTCCGGACCTGAAGAACCACCACGCGGTCTTCGTAGACAGGAGCCTCGACAGCTGGTCTGATTTGAACGCCTTATTCCCCTCAAAGGTTATCTTGCGTATCTTGACCCTCTTGCCCTCCTCGACCATGATCGTGACAACGGCCTTATTGGTCGTCGGGTCGAGCCTTATCGCGTAATCTATCTTTGAGTGCGTGAAGCCCTTCTTATAATAGAGCTCCCTTATGGCCTTTATGCCTTCCTTCAACTGGCGCTCATCCAGTATCTCATCCTGCTTGATCTTGAGCTCTTTCTTGAGCCTCTCATCGCGGATGGTCTTGTTGCCGGCGAAGATTATCTGCCCTATGGGCGGCTTCTCGGTCACGATGAAGACGACCTCGAGGCCGTCCGTGAACTCCTTGACCTCGGCCTTGACGTCCGAGAAGAACCCGAGCCCGTATATGCGCTTGATGTCCTCGTCAACGGTGTTCTTCTTATAGGCTTCCTGGGGTTTCGTCTTGACCTTTGACAGGACCAGCGATGAAGACACCGTCTTATTACCCACCACGAAGACGCTCTTTACGGTCTTCTCCGGCGCTGAAGGCACCGCTTCCGCCGCTGCGGGCACAGGATCGGAGGCGGGCAAGGCAATATCTTCGGAAAAGACAGGATTGATAAGTCCCGTAAGAAGGGCAAGAATAAAGAAAAATCCAGGGAAGATCCTCATTAAAATCCTCATTAAAGGTTTAATTTAGCACACGATGGAAGCAAAGTAAAGCTATTTTTGGCTACCCTTCCTGCCTGACGGAAAGGTTCTCAAAGCGCGTCAGTTCCTTGATGAAAGCAAGCTTTATCGGCCCTGTCGGGCCGTTGCGCTGCTTGGCTATCATGAGCTCGGATATGCCCCTGTTCTCTTCTGTCGGGGCATAGAACTCCTCCCTGAACAGCAGCAGCACGAGATCGGCATCCTGTTCGATAGCGCCTGATTCGCGCAGGTCGGCCAGCTGCGGCCTCTTGTCGTCCCTGCCTTCGGGCTTCCTCGAAAGCTGGCTGACCGCGATAAGCGGGACATTGAGTTCCTTCGCGAGCGCTTTCAGCGACCGCGAAATATCCGCGATCTCCTGCTGCCTGCCCTCCGAGCGCATCGAGGGGCTGTCCATCAGCTGCAGGTAGTCCACTATTATAAGTTTGAGGTCGTGCTGTGATTTCAGCCTCCTGGCCTTGCCGCGTAATTCCAGCGCGGACAATGAGGAGGAATCGTCTATGAATATGGGCGCTTCCGAGAATTTTCCGGCTGCATTGACGAGGTGCGGCCAGTCCGACTGCGAAAGGAACCCTGTCCTGACCCTGCTCGCATCGACCCTGGCATGCGAACAGAGCATCCTCTGCGCGAGCGACTCCTTCGACATTTCGAGGCTGAATATCGCGACCGGCTGTTTCAGCGCGATGCCTACGTGCTCGGCGATGCAGCATGCGAGCGCGCTCTTTCCCATCGAAGGCCTTCCGGCGACCACGATAAGTTCGCCCTCGTGCAGGCCGGAGGTCATCTTGTCAAAATCGTCGAACCCCGTCGCGATGCCGGTGATATTCGTCTTCCTCTGGTAGAGCGAGTCTATCGTCTCTATCGAATCCTTGATTATCTCTTTGAGCGAGACGAAGCCGCCCTCTATCTTCTTCGACGATATCTCGAATATCATGCGTTCGGCCTTGTCCAGCAATTCCCTGGCCTCATCCTGGCCGTCGTAGGCCTCCGACAGTATCGTCGTGGTGCTCGAGATGAGGCTCCTTAGCATGCTCTTGTCTTTCACTATCTTCGCGTAGTGGCGCACGTTCGCCGCGGTAGGCACGAACGTGCTGAGGGTCGTCAGGTAATTCACGCCGCCGGCATCCTCGAGCCCGCCCATCTTCTTGAGCTCTTCGACAAGCGTGACGAGGTCGACCGCCTTGCTGCTGCTGTAAAGGTTGACTATGGCCCTGAATATGAGCCGGTTGGCCTGTTTATAGAAGGCGTCTTCCGAGAGTATCTCAAACGCGTGCGAGATCGCCTCTTCATCTATAAGCATGGAGCATAGGACCGCCGTCTCGGCTTCCAGGTTCTGCGGGGGAAGCCTCTCGAGCGAGATATCCTTGCCCTCTTTATTGGCCATTTACTTTTTGACAACCCACAATTTAAGCGAAGCGTTTATATCCTGGTACAGCTTTACCGGGACCTGGAAGATGCCCGTCTGGGTTATGTTCTCCTTCAGGTCTATCTTCTTCTTGTCCACGGTAATGCCCTCGGACTCCAGCGCTTTCTGTATGTCCGCGCCCGTGACCGAGCCGAAGAGCTTGTCGTCCTTGCCGGCTTCCATGGCTATCGTGACGGATGCCTTGGATATGGCGTCCGCCACCTTCAAAGCCTCCTGGCGTTCCTTCTCTATGGCTTCCGCCCTCTGCTTCTTGTTCGCTTCAGCCACCTTTATATTCTGCTCGGTCGCCGGAAGGGCAAACTTGCGCGGTAAAAGGAAATTCCTCGCATGACCCTCGCTTGCCGATATTACATCGCCCGGCTTACCGAGACCATCGACATCCTTCAATAGTATGAGCTTTATAGACATCGTATGACCCCTTCGATTTAACGGACACTGTTAGACGGATGTGTAGGGAATGAACGCCGCAAGGCGGGCTTTCTTTATCGCCCTGGCCAGTATGCGCTGGTGCTTCGCGCAGTTCCCCGAGATCCTCGACGGTATTATCTTCCCGCGCTCGGTTATGAACTTCGACAGCCTCATCGTGTCCTTGTAATCGATCACATTGATCTTCTCACAGCAGAACTTGCATACCTTTTTCCTGAAAACCCTTTTCTCTCTTCTTTCCATTTCGTTTCTGTATTCTCCTCTTTGTATTTTATATCACGCTGACTAGAACGGGGCGTCTTCGCCCTGCGAACCGCCCGGCTGTGCGTCCGGCGTTTCGGCGTCGGCGGCTGCGGCGGGTTCTTGCTTGCTGCCCTTGGTCTTGCCGAGGAACTGCACCCTTTCGGCTATGACCTCAACCGCTGAACGTTTTTCGCCCTGGGGCGTCTCCCAACTCCTGCTCTGGATACGTCCCTCTACGAAAACGGGGCTGCCCTTCGAAAGGTACTCCCCGCATGTCTCGGCCATCTTTGCCCAGACGACCACCTTTATATACGACACCTCTTCCTTCTTCTCTCCCTGCTGCGTATAGACCCTGTTCACCGCAACCGTGAAAGTGGTCACCGCGCTCCCGCTCGGAATATACCTGAGTTCGGGGTCGCGCGTAAGGTTTCCTATGAGAAATACCTTATTGAGGCTTGCCATGACCTTCCTCCTATGCCGCTTCGTGGATAAATATTACGGACCTTAATACGGACTCGTTTATCTTGTACAGCCTCTCCATTGCCGTGATCGATGCGGTCTCTGCGGTGAAATATACCAGGAGGTAGCGGCCCTTCTTCTCTTTCTTTATGACGTAGGCGAGATCCCTCGTGCCGAGGTCCTCTTTCGCGTCGACTTTTCCGCCGTTCTTGGTTATGACTTCCAATACCGCGGCTGTCAGTTTCCCGTATTCCTCATCGGTTAAGCTCGGTTTCAGTATGAACAACCCTTCGTATTTCTTCATCTTCCTTCCTTTCTATTCTTAGCGTTGTACAGGTTGGCGGCGCGTTCGGCGCCGTCCCTGACCCATGTCTCGCAGCATTCCACTGCCTTTTCTATGGCGCATTCCAGAGTCCCGGCTTCACTTTTCGCAAAAGGCGAAAGCACGTAACCGCTCAGCTGCGCTCCGGCGCCTTCCCTGAGGCCTATGCCTACCCTGAGGCGGGCGAAATCACAGCCGCCAAGCTGCTCTATTATAGAGGTAAGCCCGTTATGCCCGCCTGCGGAGCCTTCGGCGCGCAACCTTATTATGCCGAGTTCCAGGTTCACGTCATCGCAGATTACGAGTATATCCGCGGGCTCAAGCTTCCTTCGCGAAGAGAGCGACCTGACCGCCTGCCCGGACCTGTTCATGAATGTCTGGGGCAGCGCGATCGCGACTTCCTCTCCGCACAACTTTCCTTTTCCAACGAGCGAATCATACGCTTTGGAACACAACCTTATTCCGTACTTATCGGCCAACGCCGAAGCTACCATAAAGCCGACGTTGTGCCGCGTCCTTTCGTACTTCGTTCCCGGGTTCCCCAGGCCGACGATCAATTTCATAGGGCGATGTTATTCCTTCTTCTCCTTAGCCTTGGCCTTGGCTGAGGCCTTTGCCTCATCTTCAGCCGCGATCTCCTCGGGTTTCTTCTGCTTCGTTACTTCAGGTTCCGCAGGAGCCGTCTCGGCCGCGACAGCGACCTCCTCGGGCTTGATCTCTATCGGTTTCTCGACCGCGAATATCCTGACTTCGGGGTCGTTCAGTATCTTGACGCCCTTCGGAACGGCGATATCCTTAATGAACAACGCGTCGCCGATCTTGAGGCTGCTGACATCGACCTCGAGCTTCTGAGGTATATCGGTAGGCAAGCACTCGACCTGTATCTCCCAGAGGAGATGCTCGAGGACGCCTCCGTCCTGCTTGACGCCGACCGCTTCGCCCTTCGCCGAAAGAGGAACCTCGACTTTGATCTCTTCGGTAAGCGATATCTCGTTGAAATCTACGTGAAGGATCTTCCCGCTCAACGGGTCATGCTGTATCTCTTTGATTATGCATGTTTTCGGTTTTGCTTTTTCGTCGCCCTCAATCTTCAGGTTGATCAGGGCGTTACCGCCCGCGGACGTATGGAGCGCCTGCTCCATCGCCTTCCTGTTCAGGTAGAGCGAAACGGCCTGTTCGCCTTTCCTGTAGACTACAGCGGGTATTGCACCCTTTTCGCGTTCGCGCTTGGCGGCCTCTTTTCCGGTCTCTTTCCTTACTTTGACTTCCAGTTTTACCTGTTCCATCTCTGCTTTTCCTTTCTTCTCTTTTATTGATAGACCTTATCGAACAGTATGCTGATCGATTGTTCTTTGTGTATCCTCGCTATCGCCTGGCCCAGCAAAGGCCCTACCGACAATACCTTTATCTGCGGTATCATCTTCTCCCTGGGTATCGGGATAGTATCCGTCACTATCAACTCCTCGAGCGCGGAATCCTTTATCCTCTCTATCGCCGGCCCCGAAAGGACCGCGTGAGTGGCTGCCGCATATACTTTCTTCGCGCCCGCTTTCTTCAGCGCCGCGACGGCTTCCACTAGGGTGCCGGCTGTAGCGACGAGGTCATCGATAAGGCAGACGTTCTTGCCCTTCACCTCGCCCATGATGTTCATCACTTCGGCCTGCTTATCGTTGATGCGCCTCTTGTCGACGACGGCCAGGCCCGACTTGAATTTCTTCGCGTACGCGCGCGCCATCTTTATGCCGCCGACATCCGGCGAGACGACGACCAGGTCTGGCAGGTGCTTCCTCTCGAAATACTGCATGAAAGTATTGACCGCGAAAAGGTTATCGAGCGGTATATCGAAAAATCCCTGTATCTGCCCGGCATGCAGGTCCATAGTAAGGACCCTGTTCGCGCCGGCTACCGTTATGAGGTTCGCGACGAGCTTCGCCGTTATCGGTACGCGGGGACGGTCCTTCCTGTCCTGCCTGCTATAACCGTAATACGGCATGACGGCGGTAATCCGGCGCGCTGACGAACGCTTGACCGCGTCGATCAGTATGAGGAGCTCCATCAGGTTATCGTTGCCGGGTAAGCACGTCGGCTGGACGATGAAGACGTCCTTGCCCCTGACATCCTCGTCTACCCTCACCCTTATCTCACCGTCGTTGAACCTGTCCACTGAGGCGTTGCCGAGACGGACCTTCAGGTAGCCGCATATCTTCTTCGCCAACACCGGATTCGCGTTCCCGGAAAACACAAGCAGGTTCCCGTTGATTTTCATCTTATGCCCTTTTTGTTTTTGGATTTACCTAATATCCTGGCCGGCACCCCGACTGCGACTTTATGCGCAGGCACGTTCTTATTTTTCAACACGACGCTTCCGGCGCCGGTTATCGCGCCGCCGCCTACTTTTACGGGCGCGACCAGCACTGTGCCGCTCCCGATAAATGCCTTATCCCCTATGACCGTCCTGCTCTTCTTCTTTCCGTCGTAATTGGCGGTTATCGTTCCGCACCCTATATTCGCGCCCCTGCCGACCACGGCGTCTCCGAGGTACGTCAGGTGCTTGGCCTTAGCCCCTTTGCCTACCTTAGTACGCACGATCTCCACGAAATTCCCCACTTCGGCCCCGTCCCCTATGACGGTGCCCGGCCTCAACCTGCAGAACGGGCCTATCGAACAACGCTTGCCGACCGTGACGTCCTTCTCTATCACGGTAAAAGGGTATATTACGGTGTCCCTGCCTATCTTAGCGTCCGGCGATATGAACGTCGTTGACGGGTCGAGCACGGTCACGGAGCCCTTGTTAAGCTCCGCGCATTTCCTGCCGCTTATTATCGAATATGCGTTTGCCAAATCCGACCTCGAATTCATCCCGATAGATTCATCGGGGTCGCCAGTCTTGAAAGCCCTGACGCGTTTACCTTCGGATATCAGTATCGCTATCGCGTCCGTCAGATAATATTCTTTTTTTACCTTCGATCTGCGTATCTTCTTGATCGCGGCAAAAAGGTCTTTGCTGTCGAAGCAGTACAGCCCGACATTTATCTCGCGTATCTTCTTCTCTTCCGCGGCCGCTTCCTTCTCTTCGACGATCGCCTCGACATCCCCGCCGAAGGGCCCGCGCACGATCCTGCCGTACCCGGACGGGTCTTCCATATCCACCGTCAGCACGGTGCATGAAGCGCCCGAAGCCTTATGGAAACCTACGAGGGACCGCAGGGTCTCATTCTTTACGAGCGGCACATCGCCATAGAGGACCGCTATATCGCGGTACTTTGAAAGCTGCCTTTTGGCGGCTTTCACGGCATCGCCGGTACCGAGCTGCGTCCTCTGGACGACGGGGACGGCCGCCCTGCCTTCCAGGTACCGCTCCACCTCACCGGACTTGTGCCCTATTACGACGACCGGGCGGACAAAACCCGCCGACTTAGCCGTATCCAGGACATGCTGCAGGACGGGTTTACCGTGCAGGTCATGCAGGACTTTCGGGGTATCCGAAAAAAAACGCGTGCCCTTGCCGGCGGCAAGGATTACACATCCGAAACCGTCCAATTGAACCGCCTTCTACGCTATCTTACGCTTATCTTTTTCTTCGTCGCGCGTGATGAGTATGGGTTTGACCCCGCGCGTAACGCATTCCGGCGTGATGACGCACTCCGCTATCTCGTTCTGAGAAGGGATATCATACATCACTTCAAACATTATCTCCTCGAGGATGGAGCGCAGCGCGCGCGCACCCGTGCCCTTGTGTATCGCTTTCTTGGCGATAGCGGCAAGCGCATCGTCCGGGAACGAGAGCTTCACGTTCTCCATCTCGAAAAATTTAGTATACTGCTTTACCAGCGAATTCCTCGGCCTGACCAGCACTTCTATGAGGTCCTTCTCGTCAAGCTGGTTCAGCGTCGCGATGACCGGAAGGCGCCCGACAAATTCAGGTATCATCCCGAACTTCAGCAGGTCCTCGGGCTCGACAAGCGAGAGCATATCTCCGAGCTTCTTTGTCTTTTCTTCCTGGGCGCTGAATCCTATCGTCTTCCTGCCTGCCCTGCGCTCGATTATCTTGTTCAGCGCGGAGAAAGTCCCTCCGCATATGAAAAGTATGTTCGTCGTGTCTATCTGTATGTATTCCTGCTGCGGGTGCTTCCTGCCGCCCTGCGGCGGGACATTCGCGATAGTACCCTCGAGTATCTTCAGCAGGGCCTGCTGGACCCCCTCGCCGGAGACATCCCTCGTGACGGATACGTTATCCTGCGTCTTGCCTATCTTGTCGATCTCGTCTATATAGATTATCCCGAATTGCGCGCGCTTCACGTCGTAATTGCATCCCTGAAGCAGGCGCAGAAGCACATTCTCGACATCCTCGCCGACATAGCCGGCCTCGGTAAGCGGCGTCGCGTCGCACAGCGCGAACGGGACATCAAGGACCTTCGCGAGGGTCCTTGCGAGCAGGGTCTTGCCTGAACCGGTCGGGCCGATAAGCAGCACGTTCGACTTCTCGAACTCGACATCGCGGTTCTGGGCCTGTGTTATTATCCTCTTGTAATGGTTGTATACGGCGACAGAAAGCTGGCGC
>JBAYMW010000025.1:0-14675 GCA_041663405.1 Candidatus Omnitrophota bacterium
ATCGCCTTCCCTGATAGACGGCAGCTTACCGCTCGAGGCCCATTCCCTCACTACCGACGCATCGACCTCAAGATACCTTGAGACCTCGTCGAGGCCGATCAGTTCGGCGCCCGGCTGGGACGCACTCTTTATCCCGGACGTCATCTGGCAGTTACCGTTCAATACCGAGCCCTTGCCGATCTCGAGCAGCGGCGTGCGTATATTGCCGTCAACCCGCGCGGGCGAGACAAGCTTAAGGGATTTCTTGGCAACGACCTCACCTGTGACCCTTCCGGCGATCGTGATCTCGTCGCCGATTATGTTCGCGCTGACGAAGGCTTTTTCTCCGATCAACAACGTCCCCCTCGTGTCGAGGGTCCCCTCGAACCTGCCGTTTATCTGCAGGTTAACGGGGTCCTTGAATGACATCGTGCCCTGCATGCTGGCGTCAACATCCAAAACCTTCTCTTCGATCTTCCTGCTTTTACCGAGCATCGCCAAGCACCCCCTTTCCGCTTCCGGATACCGGATCAGCTGTCCGACATGATCTTCCAATCGACCTTAGACACGCCCTTGAGCTGGCGTATCCTTGATGTTATATCATTATCGTTCTCGTTGCTGAGCAGTTTGCAATTTATGCGCAATAGCATCTCATCGGCGCAGTGGGACTTCTTGACGTCAAAATCCTTTATCTCGACATCGTATTCCGAAAGCACGGAACGGATAGTCTCGAGCTGCGAGGCATCCGAGCTGCATACGATCTCGAGGGATTTGTACCAGTCCTTCCTTATGAGCAGTTTCTCTATCCTGTTGAGGAAGAATAGCGCCGAGAGGACTATGATGGTCGTCGCGACCGCGGGGACGAATACGCCGGCTCCTACAGCGAGGCCTATGCCCGCGACGGTCCACAGGCTGGCGGCCGTCGTGAGGCCCCTGACCGAGGCCTTGAACCTTATTATCGTGCCGGCCCCGAGAAAACCTATCCCGCTCACCACCTGCGCCGCGATGCGCCCGGGATCGGGGGCAGCCACCCCCTTGTAGATCTCAAAGATATGCATAGAAGTCAACATTATAAGCGTGGAACCCACGCCGACAAGTATGTGCGTCCTGAAACCGGCAAGCCTTCCGTGTATCTCGCGTTCATAGCCGATAAGGCCGCTAAGCAACGCCGCGATGCATAACCTGAGGATCATTTCGTAATCGGTGAGCGCCATATTCTTCTCCTGTTTATATTTCCAGGCCGGGTTCGGCCGTAAGCCCCAGATCGGGCTTCCACGGGCCTTTTTTATGCAACAGGTAACCGGCGGAAGCGATCATCGCTCCGTTATCAAGCGAAAGCCTCATTTCGGGAAAGACCGCTTCTATGCCGTTATCGGCGCAGGCTGCGGACAAGCGCGACCTCAACAGCCTGTTCGCGCTGACCCCGCCGCCGACTATCAGCGTGTTTACGCATTTAGACCGGCACGCGTATACCGACTTTTCGACAATCGAACCGACCGCGACCTTCTGGAAGGACGCCGCGATATCGGCTGCGGCTTTTGCGCCGATGCTCCTGCCCTTCGTATGATATAATACCGCAGTTTTGAGCCCGCTAAAACTAAAATCGTAGGAGCCGTCGCCAAGGAACGGGGGCTTCAGCTTTACCGCATCCGGATCGCCGTTTTGCGCGGCCTTCTCAATAGCGGGACCGCCCGGATAACCGAGGCCGATCACCTTCGCGACCTTATCGAACGCTTCGCCGGCCGCATCGTCCCTTGTCTGGCCGAGAAGTTTAAACCTCCCTATGCCGCTGCATAATACGAGGCTCGTATGGCCTCCCGATACCACAAGCCCTATGAAGGGGAACTTGATCTCCGGGCGCCCTATCAGCCCGGAATATAAATGCGCCCACAGATGGTTCACCCCTATCAACGGCACTCCGAGAGAATAGCTCAGCGCCTTCGCGAACGAAACCCCGACAAGAAGGGCGCCCACAAGGCCGGGGCCCTTGGTCACGGCGACCAACCCTATGTCCGTCAGCCTGACACCCGCGGAAACCAAGGCGTCCCTCACCGCATAATCTATTACTTCGACATGGTAACGGGTGGCTATTTCAGGGACCACGCCCCCGTACCTTTTATGGAACTCCAGGGATGAGGCCACCGTGCTCGACAGGATCCGGCTGCCGTCCACTACGACGCTCGCTCCGGTCTCGTCGCATGATGTCTCTATGCCGAGGACAAGCACCGCCTACCTCGCCAATTCCGACACCGGCACGACGTCTATTCCCCTGCCGTCCAGACCAGGGACGAGTTCAGTGAGGACGGCTATCGTGTTCTGCCTGTCGTGGCCTATCGCTACGGCCTCTCCGTTCTTCAGCGCGATTGCTGCCGCCCTTTCGAATTGCTTCTTTATGTAAGACGGGTCGCTTTCATTGTCCAGGAATATCGACCTCTTCGCGAATTTCACCCCGAGTTTCTTCGCGAGGTATTCGCCCGAGGAGTCGTTGGTCACGAGGCTGTCGAGGAAGAACATATCGTGTTTCTTCAATTCGTCGAACAGCACGCCCATCAGGCGCAGGTCCTCCGTGGCCTTAGAGCCCTCATGGTTGGATATCCCCGAAGCATAAGGCACGGATTGCAGCGACTTGTTAAAAGACGCCCTTATCTCATCTTCGCTCATCGAAGTGCATAATGTGGAAAGCTCCAGCCGCATCTTTGCCTTCGGTTCCATCGGCATATGCATTATGACCTGGAAGCCTCTTGCCCTGGCCTTCTCCGCGACAACCGTCGAATATGGAAGCGCCGGCAGCACGGAAAGCGTCAGGGGGGCCTTGATCTTCAACACTCCATCCACGTTTTTAGTATTGTAGCCCCAGTCATCGAGGACTATCGCGAGTTTCGGCCTCACGGCCTTTGGGGGCGCCGGCACCACGACTTGTGCCGCGGCACGTGCCAGCTTATGTATCAGCGTCAACCGCAGGATCGGTACGCCGGAATTACGTTCGGTGATGAGATAGGATATCTCTTCCCTCTCCTGGTCCTTGCCCTTAACGGACATCTGCTTGATGCTCTTTAATTCACTGCCGATCGCGAACCCGGCCTTGTTCAGCGATTTCTCGAGCCTGCGGCGGAAATCTCCGAATTGGAAATCATCCCTGACCCAATACCGCTTCTCTATATAGAAATGCTTGACCTTCCCCACGAGGTCCTTCGCCGTGACCTTGGCCGCTGACAGCTCGCTGTCGACGGCCGTGTTGACCGCCCTGTCCCCAAGGTAATTGACGGCGACGTTATACACGAACGCGGCGATTATCGCCGCCGCGACCGCGACCACAATGTAGAGAGGGTTTATCTTTTTCGTTTTTTTCATTTTTTAGCGGAAAATGACCTGTAGATCTTTATCGTCTTTATGACATCGACCGCGCTCTGCAGCTGGTTGTCATACTCTTCCTTCTTCACGGAAGTCTTGGCGTCTTTCGACTGCTCGAGCTTATTGAATACTTCCTCGGGGTCCTTCTTCCCGTCGGCCTCTTCCTTCTTGAGCTTCTCGCGTTCTATGACGAGGTCCGGCATGATGCCCTGCCCGTGTATTGAACGGCCGCCCGGCGTATAATATTTGCTCGTGGTAAGCCTGATCGCGGAACCGTCGGACAAAGGTATCACGGTCTGGACCGAGCCTTTGCCGAACGTCTTCACCCCGACTATGACCGCCCTCTTGAGGTCCTGCATCGCGCCCGCGACTATCTCGGATGCAGAAGCCGAACCCTGGTCGACCAGGACCACCATCGGTATATCCGTGCGCGGCCTCTTATCCCTCGCCCTGAACTCCATATTCTGCCTGTTATCCCTGCCCTTCGTATATACTATCATCTCCCCTGCAGGCAGGAACTTCCCGGCTACATCCGCCGCGACGTTCAGCAGCCCGCCCGGGTCATTCCTCAGGTCGAGGATGATGCTGTCCATTCCCTGTTTTTCGAGGTCCACCAGCGCGTCCTCAAGGTCCTTTGCCGACCTCTCCTGGAATACGCTGAGCTTGACATAACCTATCTTCTCCTCGAGTATCTTCACGTTCCTTACCGATTTGACCTTTATCGTATCCCTTACTATGTCGAAATCGAGGACCTTGCCCTCGTCCTCCCTCAATACCGTTAAGGATACGGAAGTGCCTGGCTTCCCGCGCAGTTTCTTGACGGCCTCCAGGATAGTTATGCCGCGGGTTATCTCTTTATCTATCTTGACTATCCTGTCTCCCGCCTTGACACCGGCCTTGAATGCCGGTGTATCCTCTATCGGGGCGATCACCGTCAGCAGGTCGTCCTTTACCGCTATCTCTATGCCGATACCGCCGAACTCGCCTTCGGTCTCGACCTTCATCTCCGCGTAGGTCTCGGGGTCCATGAACTCGCTGAACTTATCGAGCGACTGCACCATGCCCTTGAGCGCTCCGTAGATAAGCTCTTTCGACTTCACGTCATCCACGTATTCCGAGCGGACAAGCGTCAGCGCGTCGGAGAACAGCTCGAGGTGCTTATATATATCCTCTTCCTTTTCAGGCGCAGCCGGCGCAGCCTTAGTGTCCTTAGCTTTCTCATCGGTGACCGCGTAAAGGCAATTCGGGACCGCGATGGCCGCCGCCAAGACCAGTAACAATATCTTTTTCTTGAACATCTCTTCTCCTCCCCTTGTTATTTTTTTGCCGCAAGCCTTTTTCTCAATACTTCGTTGACCATGGCGGGGTTCGCCTTGCCCTTAGTCTTCTTCATGACCTGCCCCACCAGGAACATCAGAGCGCTATCCTTTCCCTTCATGAAATCCTCCACGGTCTTGACGTTCTCCGCTATCGCCTCATCGGCGAATTTTTCCAGCTGCGAGGCGTCGGATATCTGCGACAGCCCGCTCTCCGATATTATCGCGGAAGCGTCCTTGCCCGTTTCACACATCCGCAGGACGATATCTTTCGCCATCTTGCCGCTTATCTTCCCGGAATCTATCTCCTTCAATAACCCGCAAAGCGCGGCGGGCCCCATCTTGAGTTCCTCGATCGCCATGTTCTTGGAATTCATATATGCCGATATGTCCCCCATGAGCCAGTTGGCTATTACCTTAGGCTTATCATAATATTTCAGGCAGGCCTCGAAATAGTCTGCATTCGCTTTTTCCTGGGTCAGGACTTCAGCGTCGTATTCCGGGAGCCCGAGCGAGCCGATGAACCTGGCCTTCTTCGCCTCGGGCAATTCCGGCAGTGACTTCCTTTCGGATTCGACGACGGACGGGTCGAGCGCGAACGGCACGAGGTCGGGTTCCGGAAAATACCTGTAATCATGCGCCTCCTCTTTCGAGCGCATCGAGATGGTAACGCACCTGTCGGGGTCCCAGAGCCTCGTCTCCATGACGATCCTCTCACCGGTCTCCGCGCACTTTACCTGCCTTTCGATCTCGTATTCCAGCGCGGACTTGACCCCCTTGAAGGAGTTCATGTTCTTGACCTCTGCCTTCGTCCCGAGGCCGGTATCGCCCTTCTTCCTTATCGATATGTTCGCGTCGCAGCGCAGGCTGCCCTTCTCCATGTCGCAATCGGAGACATCGAGATACTTTAGCAGCAGCTTCAGTTTCGTCAGGTACCGGTAAGCCTCTTCGGGCGAATTGATATCCGGTTCGCTGACTATCTCCAAGAGCGGCATCCCGCAGCGGTTGAAATCCACGAGGCTCGAGTTCTCTCCCTCCTCGTGTATCAGCTTCCCCGCGTCCTCCTCCATATGCACCCTCTTTACGCGTATGGTCTTGACCCTGCCGCCGGCATCTATATCCACCTTCCCGTCCTCTGAGAGCGGTTCGTCGTACTGCGATATCTGGTAACCCTTCGGCAGGTCCGGATAGAAATAATTCTTCCTGTGGAACTTAACTTCCGCGGATATCTTGCAGCCGACCGCAAGCGCGGTCCTTACCGCGGAGAAGAGCGCCTTCTTGTTCAGCACCGGCAGGACACCGGGGAAACCGAGGCAGACCGGGCACGTATGCGAATTCGGGGAACCGCCGAATTCGGTAGTGCAGCCGCAGAACATCTTCGACGCGGTCTTTACCTGCACGTGCACTTCAAGTCCTATTACGGGTTCGTAATCCATCTAAAGTTTCGGGCTCCTCTTGTGCCAGTCGGTATGGCATTCGTACGCGTGGGCGGCCCTGAGGATCTTTCCCTCCTGGAAAAAGTCGCCTATAAGCTGCATCCCTATGGGCAGCCCGGACTTCGTGAAACCGCACGGCACCGATATGGCCGGTACACCCGCGAGATTTACCGATATCGTGAATATGTCCGACAGGTACATCGACAACGGGTCCGATGACCTCTCTCCCACCTTGAACGCGGGCGTCGGGGAAGTCGGGGTCAGTATGCAATCGAGCCCGGCCTTGAAGACCTTGTCGAAATCGTCCTTTATGAGGGCGCGGACCTTCTGCGCCTTCAGGTAATACGCGTCGTAGTATCCGCTCGACAGCACGTACGTGCCGAGGATGATCCTGCGCTTCGCCTCCGCGCCGAAACCTTCCCCGCGCGTCCTCTCGTACATATCGAGGATATTTTGCGGGTCCTCGCAGCGGCGCCCGAACTGGACGCCGTCGAAACGCGCGAGGTTGGACGATGCCTCTGCGGTCGCGAGGATATAATATACGGCTACAGCGTATTCAGTATGCGGCAGCGATACCTCGGAGACTTGCGCTCCCTTGCCTTTCAGGAGCGCGACCGCTTCCTTTACGGCCGCGTCAACCTCCTTGTCCATACCGTCCACGAAATATTCTTTGGGTATGCCTATCTTCATCCCCTTTACATCGCCGGTAAGGCACGATAGATAATCCGGCACGGGTATGTTGACCGACGTGGAATCATTTTCGTCATAGCCCGCTATCGCCCCGAGAAGCAGGGCCGAGTCGCACACGTCTTTCGTGAGCGGCCCTATCTGGTCAAGGCTCGACGCGAACGCGATCAGGCCGTAACGCGATACCCTGCCATACGTCGGCTTCATCCCGACAACGCCGCAAAGCGCAGCCGGCTGCCTGATAGAACCTCCGGTATCCGAACCGAGCGCCATGACCGCTTCATCGGCGGCCACGACCGCCGCGGAACCGCCGCTCGAACCCCCCGGTATCCTCGATGTATCCCAGGGGTTCAGCGTGGGAAAATATGCCGAGTTCTCGCATGAGGAGCCGAACGCGAATTCGTCCATATTTGCCCTGCCGAGGACGACCGCCCCTTCCGACTTCAGTTTTTCGACGACCGTCGCATTATACGGCGGCCTGAAGCCGCTCAAGATCTTCGAAGCGCATGTGGTCAGCTCGCCCTCAACGCAGATATTATCCTTTATCGCTACGGGAATACCCCGGAGCTTCCCGGATGCGGGCAGCGCTTTCGCATGGCCTAAAGCCCCCTCCTTGTCTATGCCCAGGTAGCCCTTGACCTTGCCGTCAACAGACTGCGCGCGGGAACAGACAGACTCTATGATATCCTCCGGCTTCACGGATCGCTTATCCAGAAGGGCCAAGAGCTCGTTCGCTGTCAGGGAATATAGGTTATCCATATTTACCGGTTATTCTTCTATTATCCTGGGGACCTTGAAAAAATTCCCTTTCTTCTGGGGAGCGTTCGATAGCACCGCCTCGCCGGGAGCGGACGGCCTTGCCTTATCCTCCCTGAACGGATTGGATGCGGCATGGGGATGGCTCATCGGCGGGACATCCTTGGATATGTCGAGGCGTTCGTTCAGCTTGTCGACATAACCGAGTATCCCGTCCAGCTGGTGCGCGATCAGGGAAACCTCCCGGTCGGTCAGCTTGAGCCTTGCAAGCCGCGCTACATACTTCACCTTATCGTCTTTTATGCTCATATTAATAAGTTAACCTATCATAAGTCATGCCCGATGTCAATCCGGGGCCTAAATAGCGTCGGCTATAATCGCAAATTGCTGCAGCGAAAGCTGTTCCGCTCGTATACCGGGGTCTATCCCGATACGCATAAGAAGCGCCGCGAGGCCCGCCTTATCCAGCGTTATCGCGTCGCTTGAAAGAAGCGAGTTCAGCAGCGTCTTCCTCCTCTGGCCGAAGCCCGCCTTGACGACCGCGAAGAATTTAGACTGGTCCTTGACCTGGACGGAAGGCTTCGGAAGGACCTGCATCTCGATGAATGTCGAGTCTATCTCCGGCTGCGGGTAAAAAGCATGCCTGCCTATATCCAAAAGCGCCTTCGGTTTTGTGTGAAACTGCACGTAGACCGAAAGGGACCCGTAATCCTTTCCTCCCGGTTTTGCGCATATCCTGTCCGCGACCTCCTTCTGGACCATGATAAAGATAGTCTCGAAATTGTTCCTGTTATCTATCAAACGCTCTATTATCGGCGTCGTTATGTAATAGGGGAGGTTTCCTATCACCTTGACCTTGAAAGGCGCCTCGACCAGCACGGATTCGATGTCCACATCAAGAAAATCGTCGCACAGGACTTTCACGTTGCTGAATCCCTTCATGATGTCGTTAAGGGCGAGGCATACGGTCCTGTCCTTCTCTATGGCCAGCACGCTCTTTACCTCGCGCGCGAGCCTGGTCGTCATCGCGCCGAGTCCGGCGCCTATCTCCATGACCCAGTCTATGTTGGTAAATCCGCAGGCCATCATTATATCTTCGACCACGTCGCTGTCGACAAGAAAATTCTGTCCGAGGTATTTCTTCGGGACGATATTATATTTCCTCAGCGCGGACTTGAGCTCCGGGAGGTACATTATCTGCGCCTCCCGCGGGACGTGCCGGCCATCGATACGGCAAGCTTTATCGAAGCTATCATCGGCCCAGCGTCCGCGATCCCTTTCCCCGCGATATCGAATGCGGTCCCGTGCCCCGGGGATGTCCTAGGGAAAGGAAGCCCGAGCGTGACATTTATGCTGTTATCCCGCGCTATCATCTTCAACGGTGTCAATCCCTGGTCATGGTACATCGCGATTATGCAATCAAGCCTGCCGCGGTAAGCCGAATAAAACAGCGCCTCGGATGATACGGGCCCTATCACGCCCGGGCAGTATCTTTTCGCGGCTTTGACGGCCGGACCTATGACGCTTATTTCTTCCGTACCTATCTTTCCCCCTTCGCCGCCGTGGGGGTTAAGGCTGGCGACCCCTATCCTGGGCTTCGGGATACCGAATAAGCCCTTCATAGCATCATGGCTCAGCCTGATACAATCCACTATATCTTTTTTTGTTATCGCGCGGGGGACATCCTTGACGGGTATGTGCCTTGTCACGAGGGCCACCCTCAACGGGCCCCCTGCAAGCATCATCGCGAACCTCTTGACCCCGAACCTTGCCGCGATATATTCGGTATGCCCCGTAAAATTCCTGCACGAGGACGCCACGGCTTCCTTGCTCAGCGGCGCGTTGACTATGCAGTCCGCCTCGCCGTCCTCTATCATATCGAGGGCGCGGTCGAGATATATCAGGGAGGCTTTACCGGAGAGTTCCGATTGCCGGCCTATGCTTACGCGGCCGGGATCCACTGCGGCCGCGTCGACCAGCTTTACGTTCGCGCCGGCGAGCAGCGGTATCTTCAGCTTTCTCGAGACCTCGGAGAGCACGGAGAGGTCCCCGACAACAATAAAATCGGCAAGCCTGAGCAATCCCCGGCTTGCCATCGATTTAAGCGTCACTTCCGGCCCTATACCGAACGGGTCGCCCGTAGTTATTACGACCCGCGTCCGGCCCGGGGCCGCTCTTTTACTTGATCTGTATGAAGGCATCGCGTTTTAATTTCGCCATCCAATCCAGATACCTCTGTTGTGCCTTCTCCCTGTAAATGACATTTTCGATATCATCGCGCGCCTCGGAGAGCGTACGCGGCCTGGTATCCCTCTTCTCCTCGATCTTGAATATAAAATAACCCGTATCGGCCTTGACGGGTTCGGACACCTCGCCCGCCTTCATGGCGAATATCACCTTATCGAAATCCTCGCGCATCTGGCCCCTTTCGACGAAACCAAAATCCCCGCCTTCCTCCGATTTAAGGCCCTGCGAATAGAGCGTTGCAAGCTCGCCGAAGTCCCTTCCTTCCTTTATGAGTTTCATGACATCATCGGCCTTCTGCTTGGCTGACGGTTCGCTTTGCTCGCCGTCAAAGCGAAGCATTATGACCCTGACGTGCACTGCCTCAGGCGCTTTGAATTCCTCTGAATGCTTCTTATAATATTCATCTATCTCGGAGGGGGTCACCACCACCTTCTCCCTGACCTCATGCGAGACGAGCTTGCCCATCATGATATTTTCCTTGTACCGTTTCTTCAGCACCTCGGTGGATATGCCGGCCTTCTGCACTTCGGAATAAAATACATCGTCTGACGGGAACTTGGATTTGATCTGCTTGAACTGCTCCTCCACTTCCGTATCATCCACCGCCACGCCCATCTTCTTCGCTTCCTGCAGGATAAGCTTATCCTCGATCATCTGGTTCAGGTAGTCTTTCCTTGCTGCCTCCACCTTGGCCGTCAGCTCTGCCCCGGAATATTCGTTCTCGAGATCGGCCCTTATCTGGCCCAGGGCTATATCGAGGTCGGCCTGCGTCAATACCTCGTCATTGACGACCGCCAATATCTTGTTCGCCGCGCCTGCGTTCTCGGCGGAGGCGGCGCCGCAAAAAACCGCTAAGGCCGTACATCCGGCCGCTATAAATAATGCCGCCCTGCGGGTCATTTAACCCCTCCGTCCAGCAGCTTCTCGTTTATCTTGATATGCGCCTTCGACCTCAGGTTCTTGATCATCTCGTCCATCATGCGCTTCTGCGACAGGTCCTTTAGCTCTTTCTCTATCGCATCCCTAACCTCGGGCAACTCCACCGTACGCGGCTCTATGATCTCTGTCATCCTGATTATATGATACCCGAACTTCGTCCTTATTATATCGCTCGTCTCACCGACCCGAAGATTCAATGCGACCTCCTCGATCTGCGGCATAAGCTGGCCCTTAACGAAATAGCCTATGTCCCCGCCGCGGTCCTTCGAAGGGTCCTTCGAATATTCTTTCGCGAGCTGCGCAAAATCCCCGCCGGCATTGAGCTTCTGCTGGACCTCTTTGGCTTCCGCTTCCGTATCGACCATTATATGGCTCGCGCGCATCTTCAGAGGAGTGACAAAATCGTCCTTATGTATCTGGTAAAATTCCTTGATCTTCTCTTCGCTTACCGCCGTCTTCTTGCCTTCCGTCTCGAGAAGCTTCGCTACGAGTATCTTGCTCCTGGCCTCTTCAATCAATTCCTTTACTTCCTTGTCCCTGTTAAGGCCCCTCTTTACGGCCTCCTTATACATGAGCTGTTCGCTGATCATATCGTCGAGGAAATCTTTCTTGCGCTGGGAAGCGAGGGCCTTATAGTAAGCCGGCATCTTGGAAAGCCTGGTCTCGAATTCCCCTACGGTTATGGCTTTCCCGTTGACCTTGGCAAGGGTCCTGGACTTCGGGTCCGAGCATCCGGAAATGGATACGAAAGATACCGCGAGGGCCGCGAATATAAGGGCCGGGATACATAAGGTTTTGATCGGTTTATTTGGCATAATCCTGTTCCTGGTAAGTTGTATGATATACTACCACAAGGGCTTCCGGCTAAGCAAGAGCTTTAATCCTGTATTCCTTTAGCCCCGCTATAGTGCTGCGCAGCAGCCTGCAATACAGGTCGAACCCTATCGCCTGTATGAACCCGTGCTGTTCAGTTCCGAGAAGGTTGCCCGCGCCGCGCAGTTCAAGGTCCTCCATCGCGATCTTGAAACCCGAACCCAGCTCCGTGTGCTCCTCTATCGCCTTGAGCCTGGCCTCCGCATCCTTAGGAAGCTGCCATCCCTTGGGATAAAGGAAATACGAATAGGCCTGCACGGTATACCTGCCGACCCTGCCCCTTAGCTGGTACAGGTCCGCGAGGCCGAACATATCGGCGCGGTTGACAAAGATCGTGTTCGCGTTAGGTATATCGATGCCGGACTGGACGATCGCGGTCGAGACCAGGACATCGATCTTGCCCCCTATGAAGCCTATCATGATATTCTCGAGTTCGTGTGGCGGCATCTGCCCGTGGGCCTGCTCTATCTTCGCCTTCGGGACGATGGCTTTGAGCCGCTCCGCAAGCCTGCTGAGCCCCTGTATCCTGTTGTTTACGAAGAAGACCTGCCCCCCGCGTTTAAGTTCCCGTTCGATGCCCGCCTTGATCGCTCCCTCGTCGAATTCCGCCACCTTTGTCGCGACCGGTATCCTGTTCTTCGGGGGCGTATCGATCACGCTCATGTCTTTTATCCCCATCAGCGACATGTAAAGCGTGCGCGGAATAGGCGTAGCGGTAAGCGTCAGCACGTCCACGAGCAGCCTCATCCTCTTCAGCCGCTCCTTGTGCTTCACGCCGAAGCGCTGCTCTTCGTCTATGATGACGAGCCCGATGTCCTTGAAGCTTATATCATGCGAAAGGAGCCTGTGCGTCCCTATTATGATGTCGACCGAGCCGTCCTTAAGGCCCGTTATTATGCGTTTCTGCTCCGCGCCGCTCCTGAAACGAGAAAGCATCTCGACATTCACCGGCAGTTTTTTCAGCCGTTCCCTGAAGGTCGAATAATGCTGCTCCGCGAGTATTGTCGTGGGCACCAGCATCGCGACCTGCTTGTTGTCCATGACCGCCTTGAACGCGGCGCGCAGCGCCACTTCGGTCTTCCCGTATCCGACATCACCGCAGACGAGCCTGTCCATCGGCTTCGCGCTCTCCATATCGCGCTTGATCTCCAGCGCGGCCCTGGCCTGCGCGGGGGTATCCTTGAAGGGGAACGACCTCTCAAGCGAACCCTGCCATTCCGTATCCTTCTGGAACGAGTAGCCTTTCAGCGCCTCGCGTTTTGCCTGTATCTCGACGTATTCGAGCGCGAGCGAATAGATGCCCCTTTGCGCGCGCGCTTTAGCGAGCGCCCAGGCCCTGCTCCCGAGCTTGTAGAGCTTGGGCGGCCTGCCCTCGAACCCGATATATTTCTGGATCAGGTTCATGTCGTCCATAGGCACGTACAGCTTCGCGCCTTCGGAATATTCGAGGACTACATAATCCACTATCCCCTTTTTTTCTTTTACCCTCTCTATGCCCTTGTACCGGCCTATGCCGTGTTTGACATGCACGACGAAGTCGCCCGGTGAAATGTCTATGAAATTGTTAATCGGCAGGTCTTCGGAGATGCCGGGCCCGCCTTCGGCCGCCCTGTGGGTTTTTAACCTCCTCGGCAGCACGCCCTTGACCGGAAGGATTATCGCCATCTGGTGGTCGAGAAAGGAAGAGCCGGTCGCGATGTCGAATGACTTTATCCGGGCAAGCCTGTCCGCGTCAAATTCAAGGCGGATCGGCTCGTCGAATGTCATCGGGAATATATCGAGGATGCCTCCGCGCTGGGCAAAGTCCCCCTCTTCGGCGACCTTCGCCTGGCGCCTGTAACCCAGGTCGACAAGCCGGCCGTGCACATGGTCAAAAGAGAGTTCTTCGTCCTTGTATAACTTTAATGATTCGAACATAGGTTACATCTTTACGGGACAGGAGACTCCGAGGAGCGTAAGCCCGTTAGCCAGGACCTGCCTTACGCATGAAATGAGGTAAAGCCTTGCGTTCGTAAGCTCCGCATCTTCCGTGATGACCTTATTGGCCTCATAGAATTTATGGAAGCAAGCCGCGAGCCCCTGAAGGTAAGTTATTATCCTGTAAGGGTCCGATTCATGCGCGCTCAACCTGACGGCAACGGGGTACTGCCTCAACTCCTTGAGCAGGTTCAGCTCTTCCGGCGCCGAGAGCAGCCCGGCATCGGCCTTGCATATCTCCGTCCAGGGTTTCTTCGACGCCGATATTATGCTGCAGATCCTGGCGTGAGCATACTGTACATAAAATACCGGGTTCTCCTGCGTCTGTTTTTTCGCGAGCTCGAGGTCGAAGTCAAGGTGCGCGGACGCTTTCCTCATAAGGAAGAAGAACCTGGCGGCGTCCTTGCCGACCTCGTCAAGCACTTCCCTTAAGGTTATATACTCGCCCGCCCTCGTAGACATCTTCACCGGCTGGCCGTCCTTATACAGCGTCGCGAGCTGGATTATTATGATATTCACTGCATCCGCGGGATAACCGAGCGCCTGGACGGCCGCCTTTATCCTGTTTATGTAGCCGTGGTGGTCCGGCCCAAGGATATCGATGACCTTCTTGAATCCCCGCTCGAACTTATCCTTATGGTACGCGATATCCGGCGTGACATATGTGTATGCGCCGTCGCTCTTTTTTACGACCCTGTCCTTGTCGTCGCCGAACTGCGTCGACTTGAACCACAGCGCGCCTTCCGATTCATAGAGCAGGCCTTTATCCCCGAGCGTCGCGAGCGTCTTCTCGATCTTTCCCGAAGCGCCGAGGGCTTTCTGGCTGAACCATACGTCGAATTTCACGCCGAAATCCAAGAGCTCCTGCTTTATCTCCTTGAGGAGGTAATCGCATCCCCATTCGGAAAATACTTTCAGGTTCCCGGGCGTCTCCTGCTTGTATTTATCGCCATGCTCCTTACGGAACTCCTCGGCCATATCCCTGATATAACCGCCCTTATATCCGTTCTCGGGAAAAGCATACTCATCACCGAGAGACTCGCGGTATCTGGCATATATCGACTGCCCTAGTATAGTTATCTGGACGCCTTCGTCGTTTATGTAATACTCCCTC
>JBAYMW010000026.1:0-14516 GCA_041663405.1 Candidatus Omnitrophota bacterium
ACATCCGTTTATTTTAACGAATCAGGGAAGCTCCAGTTCGCCTGCCTCGGCGCCGACCAGCAAGTCAGCGGCATACCGCTCGCAAAAGGTTCCTCGGTATATTTTTACGATAACGGAAAGATCGAGTACGTATTTTTAAGCGCCGACCAGCAGATATTGGGCGTATGTTTCAGGAAGGGCACCCCGATATATTTCACTAAGGGCGGAAAGCTCCAGTATATAATCGTCGCCAACGACGAGGATATAAACGGCATTCTCTGCGCGAAAGGCACCAAGGCGGGTTTTTATGAATCAGGCAAGCTGCAATACGTAACGCTCGCGAAGGACCAGGTCATCCAGGGCATATCCTGCGCGAAGGCCTCGATAGCCGGCTTCTATGAATCCGAAAAGCTCCAGTACGCGACGTTGTCGTCGGATTTTCCCATACAGGATATCAAATTTGCGAAAGGCACCTACCTGCTTTTTTATGAGTCCGGGAATATCAAGAACGCATACCTCGTTGCGCCGACCGATATCATGGGAGTCACCTGCGCGAACGGGCCGAGCGCGAGTTTCTATGAGAACGGCGTACTGGATTGGGCCGTCCTCGGGAGGATAGGCGAGGTGCAGGGCGTATTTTGCGCGAAGGGCTCGACTATAGGTTTCTACCAGAGCGGAAAATTGCAGTACGCGACGCTGTCGGACGAGCAGGATATAAATGATATCCCGTGCGCGAAAGGCACCAAGGCGGGTTTCTACCAGTCCGGCAAATTACAGTTCGCGACGCTTGCGTCCGACAGGATCATCGGAGGCGTTCCGGCCGCGAAAAAAACGGTCGCGGGTTTTTATGAGACCGGGAAACTGCAGTATGCCACACTCAGCGCCGGCCGTGAGATAGGCGGCATACCCTGCGCGAGCGGAACAAAGGTCGACTTTTACGAGTCGGGAAACCTGCAGTACGCCACCCTGGCAAAAGACCACAAGATAGGCAATGTAGAATGCCCCGAAGGGACGGTGGTCGGTATCCGCGAATCGGGCACGCTTAAGTATATAATCTCAAAAGGTTCAAAGACAAGTTTCGACGAGAACGGCGATCCGAGAGATACGGAAAAGACCCCAGACTGAGCGACCCCGCCTTTTAACCCCTTTTTTCAAAAAATCCTTGACGACCCCCCATACGAGTAATATAATTATATACGAAATATGAGGGAAGGAGAGTCGATATGGAGACAGGCACGAAATACATAACGATGGAAGAGGTTGCGGATTACTTAAGCCTCAGCGAGGGAAGCGTCCGTAAGCTTATTAAGGAACAAGGGTTTCCTCACGTCAAGGTGTTGAGAAAATACCTGTTCAATAGGCAGGATATTGAGGAATGGCTTAAGCTGCATTCGCAGGGCATCAGGGCAAAGAAGTAGCATCGCCTGACTTTTACTAAGTAAAGGGGTCATGCTAATTAAAGGTCTCAAAAGGTATTTAATCTCTTTATCTGTCGCCATGGCGATATTGCTGCTGTCCGCCTCGTCTCCGGGCGGCGCGGAAGAATCCCCGGACGTGCCGTTGCTCGATCCCCGGGAATTAGATTATAGCAACCTCTCGCTCGAAGCCGCACTGAACAGGATGTATGAAGTAGACCCCGGAATACAGGTAGACAAACTGGCATGCGATGCGGCAGAGCTCGAAATAAAAGCAAGGAAGCTCGATACTTTCCTGCCTAAGTTAAGCATCGGCGCCAATATAGTAAAACCGATCAATATCTTCACGAAACTCGACCAGTCCGACGAAATGTTCTTCGAGCAGCAGTTCATCATCGACTTCGTAGTGACCTCCAACAGCCTTAACCATATTTTAAAGGATAGGACGTATTACGAGGCGAGTCTCCTGGAGCTGAAACAGTCTGTCGCCGAAAAGAGCCGTAAGCTTATCACCGTCTATTATGCCGTCGCGAGGGCCCAGGAGGATTACAGGGCGAGCTGCGATAACATCGAGACGGTCGAGAAGATCCTGAAGATGGTTGAAAGCAGTAAAGAGTACACGGACGTCGAAAGGCTCGAGCTCAAGAACTATCTCGGCGTAGTTGTTGAAAGAAAACTGGGCGCATTGAACACGCTGATCAATACGAGAAGGGACCTTCGAGGGCTTCTCGGGCTCGAATACAGGGAGGATATTGACATAACTGTTGGGGAGCTTCCGGATAATATAAACAAGGACCCGGCCTTCGCGGAAAATCCGCTGCTTAAGCCCGGCGATTATACGCTGGCTATGTATGAAAAGAGGGAACGGGAGGCCGTCTTGGCCTCCCGCATCAGCGCGTCGCCGTTATTGAGGCTCACGTCCTCGACCCTCGTGGGTATCTCCGAGGGGAGGTTCACGAAATTCCAGAAGAGGGTGATAACCGATACGCAAGTGGAACTGTATGTAACCGACTTCGGCTATTCCAGCGGGCTGGACGATATCAGCAGGATCAGGGCCCAGGTAGCGAAACTTGAGGTCATGAAGGCTGAGGAGGACCTCGAGTATGCGGACCTGGTGACCAACGGCAAATTGGCAGAGCTGAGCGGCTTGATAGACAATTACAGGGAATATATTGCGAAGACGGAAGATACGCTCAGGATGTTCAGGGAGCGGTTGTCTTTGCCGGTCATCGAGATAATAAGGATGAGCGATAACCTGTATAAGGCCAGGTTCGGCCTGCAGCAGGCGCTCGTTGATTACGCGGTCATGCTGTCTACCCTTAAGGGCGTTGAGTTAAAACCCGAGAATACAAGCCCGCAATTCCAGGATATGAGCCTCGAAGACCTGCTTGCCAGGGGTGAAAGGAACGATATCCTGACCGCCAAACAGATAGCCGATAAGAAGACGAGGATGGAGAAGGTGAGGGTAAGGGCTATGAAGGCCGGCTACCTGCCGAAGATCACCGGGGCGGCGGTGCTCGAGAATTCCAATATAGACGGGATGCCCTCAAAGAGCACAAGGGCTTACCTCGCGCTGGAGGCCAGGATCTTCAGCGGCAAGACCGGGCAGGCTGTCAAGGCAGCGCAGGCGGGCCTGAGGGAAGTCGGGTACCAGGGAGCTGCCCTGCAGAACGTGGTCGCGGATGAGATTATAAAGAACTACCTGTACATATTGAGGAGCAAGAATACATTAAAAAGGCTGAGTGAAATAAAGGCCATAAAGGACGAGGTCATCCGGGATATGCTCAGGGATATGGAAGGCAAGAGCCCGAAATACAGCAATTCGGATGTGCTGCCGCTGGTCCTGCAGCAGATGGAGCTCGACAGGGTAATGTCCGATGTAGAATTCTCCCTGGCGGTCGTCGAATATAACGTTAAGAAATGGACCGGGATACCGCTCAATGAGACAATTAGCGTCAGGGATCTGCCCATGTTCGGGACGGATGAAGGGTTCTCCGGGTTCATGGCGCTCATCAAGTCAAGGGTTGCGCCGTATTTCGACGGCAAGGCCCCGGTCAAACAGGCGTTGAGCACCGTAGAAAAGAACAGGGCCGGGGAGGCCCAGACCGTTGCCTATGATGGCGCGCTGCTCCAGGTGAAATACGAGACAAAAGGCATGGAATATGAAGGATGGAATGATCCCGACAGGCAGTGGGCGTTAAGCGTCTCCGTGCCTTGGGGCGACCGCGGAGAGAAATTGGCCGAGTCCGACGCGTCGAGGAGCCGCATAAGGTCCGAGATAGAATATATCAAGAGCATGGAAAACTATGAAAAAGAAAAATTGTCCGTCAAAACAGCTTATGACTCATCGAACGCGCTCCTTGATGACCTGCGTAACAGAAGGGATAATATGGAATTCCAGTACAAGATGACCGATGAGCTCTTCAGGTTCGGCGGCAGGACGAAGAGGCAGATGGTCGATTCGAAGCTGGATTATATAGTCGCGTTAAACAGCTATGAGGAGGCCGCCTACGATAACTATTATTTCTGCTCGAGGGAGATGTTGTTCGTAGAGAAAGACCTTGGGCCCGAGGTCGGCGAGAAGATACTGCTGACAGGATTGCAGGAAGCGATAGACCTTGCCCTGCAGAATAGCCGCGAGGTCAGGAAATTTGAGGAGCTCCTTAAACTGGAGAAGGAGGCGCTCAAATATTACAAGACGGTCAGGGTAAAGGGCGACGTCAGTGAGGATTACTACAGGGTAGACAACCAGGGTTGGATCAAGAAGAAAGAACTCAAGTCTACGGGTGTCACGGCGACCGTTGATATCGACCTCGTGAATAAATATATGGTCAAGAGGCAGAACCGAAAGGTCGAGCTTGCCGAAAAGGACCTTGAGCAAGCGAGGTTCGACCTGATCATAAAGGTCGTGGATGCGTACTCGAGCTACCTTGGCTCGCTCGCGGAGGCCTCGGAAGTAAATGCGGAATACGAAAAGCAGAAGACGGTCATGGCGGGCATGGATGAGCTGTTCAAGGCCGGAGCGATAGCGCATGTGGACTTGCTGAAGCAGAGGGAGTTCGTAGAAAGCCTGCTGCAGAAGTATATAGATATAAATAAGTACGCCGAGGGCCACAGGAATAACCTCGGCATAGTCGTGGGAGGCCTCGACCCGCGGTTCTCGGTCGTGAACACTAAAATATACGATAAGTCCACCAAGCGCATAGCGCTTACCGAAGACTATGAGATCAAGGAGAGGCTATTGGGCGAGCTCGTATCGGCGAGGCAAGCCCTTCAGGGCCCGCTGCAGGATGACCTGCTCAAGCGCGCGGAACTCAATATAAGCGCGGCAAGGCTTGATACTGAAGCCATATCCAAACAGATCAAGAAGCTCTCGTTCAACCTGGAGTATAACTACCTTACGGATTTCATGGGATTACTGACGAAGGATGAAGCCGCCTTCTCGCGTTATGATAATTTGTCGGAGTTCTTTTCGTTAAATTCCCTCGATAAGATATTTGACCCCACCACCGGTACCAGGGCGAGGATAGCGGTCATAACCGAGAAGATAACGGCGCTGAGGTCCGAGTCCTATATGAAATTCGTGGTCCAGGATGCGTTTAGGAGGTTTACCGATTACCAGATGGCCGTGGCCGACTACGCGAACTACGAGAAGAACGAGTCGGCGCTTGAGGATGAAATGGCGGAGAAGATGAAGATAGAAGAGGCGACAGGGGACACCGCCCTCGTGAGGCAGAGGGAGCTGGAAGAGACCATACTTAACGTCAAGGTAAGGAAGATCCAGGCGTTCTATCGCATGATGAAATTCATGAACGAATTGGACCGTTATCTGATAAGATATACGGCAAAAGGCATCGAGTCGTATATAACGTTCGTCGATAAATGAGCAGGGATATGACCAAAAGCGTCAAAAAGATAGCAATCGTGCTGATAGTTGTTGCGGCCATGTTCATCGTGGTGCGCTCGTGTCATCGCCGTCCTGCGGAAGTGCGGGGTCCCGCCGGCAGGCAGGCCCTTCGCGGCGCCTCCGGCATTGCGCGCGCGGCGAACCCGCTCGACCATCCCAGGCAGCGGGATTCCGCGATAAATGCAGGGGAATTAGTATCCTTCATATTGGAATGGACCAACCCGGAGACCGGGCTGGTCCCCACTATAATATCCAAGAGCGGGCATAAGAACCCTTTCTCCGATATGTCCTACACGTATGCGCAGGCGGTCGTCCACCAGAACTTTGTACTGGCGGGCCTGCTAGACCGCTCGTCGAAGACCGCGGAGTTGTTCAGGAGCCGGGGTGAGACAAGGGAGATACCCAACGGTTTCAGCGTGCGGACCGGTCTGAGCGAGGACCCGCTGATAACTGCCGGGCCCAACGCATACTGGGGCATAAGTTTTGTAAAGGAATACCAACTGACCGGCGACGAGAAGTGGATTACGGCTGCCGGCAGGCGCGCCGATTTCCTGCTTAAGCTCCAGACGGGCGACGGAGGCATAAGGAAGAGCCCCTTCCATGGCAACCCGGAATATAACGCGAAATCGACCGAGGAGAACCTCGACTGCTATGCGCTTTTTAGCATGCTCTCCCGCATTACCAAAGAGAACAAGTATAAGGCCGCCGCGTCCGATGTGCTGAAATGGCTCGCGGAAAGCGGCGTGTATAATAAGGAAGCCGGTTATTTTACCGCAGGCACATCCAGTGACGAGGTAAACCCCGTTTATGCCACGGACGCGAACGCGCTGGCGATAGTAATACTCGGCCCGGAGATTCTGGATTCCGAAGGCGAGATGCAGTTCGGGGAGGCCGGAACCAGCCGCAGGATATTGGATAGCCTTGATGAGGCCAAAGTAAAGGTTGATTATCTCCATCCATCCGGTGCCGTGGTAAAGGGCCTCGAGGGATTCGATTATACCGACAAATTTGGCAGGCCCGGCAGGAAGCCCGTCCTAAGCCCGGAGTTCACATCCCAGGCGGTATTGGCATATCTTGTAATGGCGAAATATGCTAACGAAAAGGGAGATGCCGAATACTCGGCTAAATTGATCGAAGAGGCGGGCCGTTACCTCTATAACCTCGGGAGGATGGCGGCGAGGACCGGGAGATCTGCGTCTTTGCCGTACGCGTCGGAGAAGGGGATAAGGCGGTTCTCATTCGACAATTGGTTGACCCCGCAGGCGGAATCGGATGCGTCGGCAATGTGGGCATCATTCCCGCTGGCTGGTTATAATCCGTTCTCGCTGGAGGGCTTCGAGCTGCGTGATGCCCTTAGCGGTACCGCAAAATGGATGGGCGAGCCGGGAGAGGTCATAAAGCCCGCCAAGGCGGTAGTGATCCCCGAAACCGAGAAGATAATATCCGAGGCCGAACTCATCGCACAGCAGGAAGCCGCAAGGGAAGAGTCGATGAGGAAGCCGATCGTATACTACAAGGCCCTTTACGACCAGGTCTACAAGGACGCGGGTATCGCGAGAAAAAGGGTCATAGCCGTCCTGATGACGAGCTATAACGGCTGGTTCAACGGCGTGCTGGATACGCAGTCCCGGGATTATGACGTGATCGGCGTAGACAGGGATTACAGGATATTATATAAGAAGTTTCAGGACCTTCCCGATAAGACCAGGAAAGCGGTGCAGTCGGAGTATGCCTATGTGGACGACTCTACGGGCATCAAGTGGAGGATCGCCCCGAAGTATAACCTCGACCTCGACGGCGAGTATAAGCCGTATTACGCTTTCGAAATAGACGGGGATTACAATATCGTAAAGCAGTTCTCATCCGAGAGCGATGTCCCCGAAGCCAACAGGGACGACCTGAAAGACCCGAAGGCCCAGTTCCAATCCTCCAGGGAGCTTGCCGAGGGCCATCTGATAGCCAGGTATTTAAACGCGCTCGAGGTCGACGACGAGATGAACATAACGAGGTATTACGATTCGGTTGAAGACCTGCCCGGCCTTGTCTCCAAGGTCCCGATAAGCGAGGATGAGTACAGGAGGTATACCAGGGCGAAGGACTGGGAGAGGAGCGACCTGATATCTGCCGGTATCATCCCGGACGAAAAAGGGATGCTCGCGACCCAGGAGAGGGGGATATATTACGCGAAGGTCCTAGGACTTGACGAGACCAGGAGGCTGCGCGTCGGAGGCGTCTCCGTTGCCAGCGGCCGCGAGATAGTAATGGGCACCAGGTTCAGCCTGACAAATTGGCGCGTCGGCGAGGCTTCGAAAGCGAACGCCGTGAAATATGAGATCGGGCTCATAAAAGGCATGGTCATAAAGCCGCGCGAGCAGTTCACCGGCGGCAATTCCTCCCCCACACAGCCGCTGTGGATATACCTCGGAGAGGATGTGCTTGCAGCCGAGACCAAGGAGTTTACGAAGAGGCTGCTGGACCTGCTGAAGCGCATCAAATCCGAAAAGGACGCGCAGACGCGCCTCGAGCTTATAGAGCAGTATGACCGTTTGTCAGGAGAGCTTGCCTGGTATGACGATAATGGGCTCATTCATGTCATCTATTACGGCGCGAAGGCGGCCGAAAGCAGGCTCGGAGATTTTGAGACAGCCAAGGTAAGGGCCGAGTCTAGCCTGAAGAAATATGAATCGATCCTCGGGCGCGATGAATTGGGAAGGGACCTGCGTGACCTGTACGGGCGTGTCTGGCTTAAGGTCATAAATGAGGCGACCGGCCGCGTGTTATACGTCGAGGTTTATGACATGTCGGGAAACCTCGAGACGATATATTCCGAGAACATAAAGATAGACCCGCTCACGAAAGCCGTCACGTCTGACCTAAGGACCGACCTCCAATACGACAAGGAGACCCTGCAGGTCGTAGGGAGCCATACATACCGTACCGATGAGAACGGGGACTGGGTGTCGGATATATCGGAGAGCATATTCAAGGGATATACTCCTGACAAGAAATATTTCATCTCGGAGGTGCATATCTTTGCCAGGGACGAGAACGGCAGGGTCCTGTTCGAGGACGGCAAAGCCAGGTATACGAAGAAGCTCGAATATTATACTCCTGAAGGCGACATATCCGCGCAGATAGTAAAGAATATAGTGACTATAGTGAAATACGGACCCGACCGCGAGGTGGTCAAGGAGGTCTTCCTTGATACCCCCGGGAAAGCCGTCTCCGCGGAAAATACGAACCTCGAGGAGCTTACTAAGGGGCTCGCATGGGTCCGCAGGTACAAGACGACGAGCAGCATTATGAATTTTAAGGAGGCCCTGACGCAGTCCCTTACGTCATTGCCCGAACAGGACAGGGAAATGTCCGCCGTGCAGATACTGAACAGGCTCGGCGCCGAGAAGGTCGGAAGGGTCAGCGATATGCTGATGCTGGAGCAGAACATCGTGACCAACAACCTTACCGGAGATCCCGGCGCGCCCGGAGAAGCGCCGTATTTCGTGTTCTATGAACCGGGAGACAGCCTCGGGCGTCAGAGGATGATCGTCCGCGGCGGCACGATAGAGGTCCCGGTAGACTGGATCGTCGAAAGCGATATACCGTCAAAGACGCTTACCTTCAACCTCGCCGGGGAACTTGTGTCGATCAGCGACGTGGATAATGCGGTCCGGGCAGATTCGGCCCTGCCCCCGAAGTATTTAAAGAAGATGGCCCCTCTCGGCATATACGCCGACACACTGCTGCCGCAGATGAAGAAGAGGATATTCAGGATGGTGACGGGCGAGGACGGCCTTCCGCATTTCACTAATACCGTCGCGATAACTACCGTAAGCTACATGATACCCGACGATGTCCTCGGACGGGAGCTCGTGACCGTCAAGTTCGTCATGCTTGGCGACGAGACTACGCTGCATAAGGGCAGCACGCTGAAACTGAAACGGAATTTCTTCGGCGGTGAGACGGTGCTTGAGTCCTGGAAGAACGACAGGGACGAGGAGCACACGCGCGCTATAGCTAAGAAGGAAGATACCGTCATATATGAGTGGTATAAGGAAGGGCTCAACGAGGACGAACTCCGCGCCCAGCTTAAATCCGACTACGGCGGGCTGGTCAGGCGCAAGGCGCTCGATGAGGCGTTAAAGAGCGCGGCTGCGGCCCCGTTCGGCACCCTGCCGGGGTACCTTATGATAAAGCCGAACGGCAGCATAGGCGAGATAAAATATTTCTCCGGTACCGTGGAATACCAGCGAAGTGTGTTCAGCCATCCGGGCGTAAAGATACCTTATGAGACGGAGGTCGTGCCGTTCAAGCTTCCCGACGGCCTTCCGATAAGGGGCGTAAAGTACGGTGTGCTTAATTCGGATTACGCGTTCTACGACGTGCATTCGTTAAGCGGCCAGCTTATTGTCCTCGAGCGCCGTTTCATCATACTGCGCCTGATGAACATATTGCCTATACAGGGCGGCAGGCAGACTGAATTCTATGATCCGCTTGTACCGTATTCGTACTTGAGGCCGATAAAGATAGAAAGGGAATTTGCGCCGGGCATGCAGCCCGAGGGCACACTGCCCGGCAGGCAGATCGTGGCGGTCTTCGTGGGAGATGCGAGCATCTACCATCGCAATGGCTGGCAGACGCAGACGTTCCTCGAGAGAAGGCCGTTCGATATCGAACACTGGATACGCTCCGATTATGAATTTGACGATAACGGCGTCTATAAGTTCAAGAAGGAACATATCGAGAGCAGCTCGATATACCTGATGAAGTCGACGAATTGGCGGAAACCGCTCACCCTGCTGGTGTTCGCCGCCGGATTATTCTTACTCGCGGGATATGTCTCAAGGAGGAGGCTCCATGTCGGAAGGAAGGCCAGGATAGCCCTTGCCGCGGAAGAATTCAGGAAGCAGGCGATCCCTGCGGGCGCGATCAAGCCCTTCAGCAGGGAGGTCCTCGGCCGGCTGAAGGCCCCGGAAGAGCTTAAGGCTGCCTGTATCAGGGTATACGAGGGGTCGGAGCCGCCCGCCGCGCTCTATGATATGTCAGCGAAGGTGTTCAGGCCCTTGTTGGAGGAGCGTCTGCGCGGGTTCGGGGCTGATCCTTCGGACCATACGGCCAGCATTAACGTATTGTTGGACAGGATCGCCTGCAGGATCGGCAGGGAGGATATCCGCCTGAGTGATCTCTTCCCGGTCGAGGCGAAGGAATTTGAGGCATGGTCCAGGAAGAACGGCCACGGCATAAGTCTTACCGCAGCAAAACCGGGCATGGATGAGCTTACGGTCGTCGTGTTGTTCAAGCTCATATTCGATGAATCCATGGAGTTCAGGGCGGCCGCCACAGGTTTCAGGAATTACCTGCTGGATAAGTCCCTTAGCATGCTGGACTCCGGCCAGAAGGACGCGGTGATCAAGGAGATACGCAGCGATACATGGGTATTGCTGGAGGCGCTGAGGCCGGGTTACGACAAGAAGCTCGGGCTGACAAAGGAATTTATATTCACATACGACGACCTGAACGACCTGTTCGAGGGCAAGCGGCCCGGGTTTATCGCTTCGTTCGCGAAGCTGTCGGGCAGGAGCGGCGAAGAGAAACTTTCCTATCTTGCCTCAAGGGAAGGAAAGGACTCTTCAGCCGACATCAAGTCTCACAAGAATTTCGCATGGCTCAAGACATTTCCCGATAACGCGGGCACACCGCAGTTCATCGATAACCTCAAGAGGTTCTGGCAGTTCCTTGTGCCGATGTTCACTGCCGTCATGCTGGGCGGGATCGCGATAGCGCTGAAACGCGTGCCGTTCTCCGGCCGGTTAACCAGCATGGCGGGCACGGTCGGCGCGACGTTCATAGAGGTGACGGTCCTGATCCTGATAGGCGTCGCAATAACGATGGCCCTGATAAAGGGCACGCTCGGAAATTACAGGCCGGCCGCTTTCGCTGCCTCAGAGAGAAGGGACCTCAGGAGGTCGATAAGGGTCTTCTGGATCATGTTCGGGTCAGCCTCGTACCTGTGGGGCCTCTTCAGCATCTTCGTCATAATTTGGACTGTCCGTATAATCGCGAAGCTCACTTTCGTCAATTTCGGATGGGGATTCTTCATCAATGCGAGCGCGCTACTGCTCACGATGACGTTCATACTTTCAAGTTTCTTCTCCCTCTTTTATATAATAATCGCATTGATAGGTTTCTATCGCGGCAAGAGGGAAGGCATCGGGCAGGTTATAACATGGGACCAGTTAAGGAGGAAGTTCGAAGCGTCTAAGCTGCGTTTCGGCGAAGTCATGATGCCTCTGCGCCCGGCAAAGGTAGGCGGCGGTTCCGATGCGCCGTGGAAGACATACTGGAACTCCATGATAACGGAACTCTATGATTATTATGTCATAAGCGGGAAGGAGAGGGACGCGCTCCTGTATTCAGATAAGAACCCCTCGCTTAAACTCGAGAAGCCTCCGCGCGCGGAGGAGGCGTCGGAGAGGATACGCCTCTACGTTAACAGCTGGCTCATGGAGATGCCGAAGGCGGAATCCTGGACCGACCTTCCGTCGTTCACCGCTATGATAACGGCGTTCAACGAGCCGGTTAGTTTTTCCTTCGATGAACTTAACGGCTGCGACAGGGGCGCCGAGGTAACCAGGCTTAACCACCTTATCGGGTTTTACAGGCCGCAATGGGAAGAGTTCGTCGGGCGGCTCCGGGACGCCGAAATGGGCCAATTCGTTACAAAGGAACAGCTTAAGCTGCTCTTCGGACTGAAGAAACTTCCCGACGGGCTGCCTGAGCAGCTGAAGGAAGACATACGCAGATGGGCTAACCTAACGGTGCAGTGCGTCGAGAAGACCTCTGTCGAAGTGTACAGGATCCGGGATGCTTTTGCCGCATACGCGAGGATCTGTTATCCGGAAGCGTCCGACGCGGTTATCGCGGAACTCGTAGCCGACAAGGTCCAGATACTCCTGAACTACGAGGGATACCACAGCGGCGCAACGCGCGATTCCGACAGGGAAGCGCTGAACAGGCTGATGAAGGATATGCCAGCTCTGGAAGTCTATTGGGGCGCCGCCGATGCCGATGTCAAGGGCAGCGACCGCGGGCTGCACAGGTTCAACGTATCTTCGGGAAATATAGAGCTCATAGAGGTCGCGCCTTTCATAGCGCCGATAAAGAAGGGCAAACCCAGCGGGCTGAACCAGGCGCTGCCTTTCGTTAAGGGCGAGACGATCCTATTCTTCGATGCGAACTGCTCGGTGAGGATCGAAGATGCGGTGAAACTGCCCGTAGCGCTTTCGGAATTCAGGAACGACCCCGGGCTTGGGGAGGTCCTTTTCGCCGAGTACATATTCAACAAGAATTATTCGTGGATATCGCAGGCCATAGGCTTCAACGAGGAGACCTTCGTATCCGTGACCCAGCGCACGATGAACATGTTCCAGGCCTGCGGTTTCTACGGCCACAGCGCGATAATAAGGACGGACATGGTCAGCGCGTCCTGCGGCCTTCCCCAGGATTATATATCGGAAGATATACTGCTGGCCACCGCGTTATGGAAGAAGGGCTTCAGGACCACCCATAAGGAGTACATAACGTTCGGAAAGGGAAGGGAGACCTCGTACTTCACGAGCCTCGTCCCGTTGACGAAATGGGCGATGGGTTCCTCGGACGCCGCTATTGGCAGGGTCATACGCGGTATCCTCGATTCGGAAAACATACATGTTGCCCAGAAGTTCATGCTTATGTTCGGGTTCTCTTTCTTCTACCAGACCCCGTTGATGTTCATAATAAATTTCCTTTATTTGTGGCTGATGATCTGCTGGGGAATAAACGGTTTTATGGCGGTGCCGTACCCGATCGTCTTCGGTATACTGGGCCTGTTGTTCAACCAGGCGATAACCGCGACAGGGATCGCGTACCTTATAGAGCATTACGGTTTCAGGAGGTCCTTCTCGGCATATATGAGGCTCGTTGCGAAGAACCACTTCTTCTACGCGTCCGTCATACCGGCGTATGCGTTCGGTTTCCTCGCCGGCCTTAAAGGAAAAGCGGTCTTCATAATAAGCGCGAAGGGATGGAACCTCGGCCACCTGCCGCTTAAGATGATATGGGGAGAGAAGAGGGATATACTCAAGGCGACCCTGTTCAGTACGATAATCGGCCTCCCGCTCGCATATGTCCTGGTGTCGTCGGAGACAGTGCCGCTATGGATCAGCCCGTTCATACCGCTCCTGCCTTTCGCCGTCGTTGCCTTGATGTATACGATGGGCGTGAGATGGAAGGAGCTGGGGCGCCCGTACCTGAAGAACTGGCGCGACGAGATAGTCCCGGACGGCGATATCGGAAAGATGTCGGTGATAAAGCTGCAGATGATCTATGCGATGGTGCTTCTCGTCTTTACCGGCGTCGGGTTCGTGATGTGGGGCCTTATATTCTCATCCCTGGCGGTAAAGGCGCTCTTCGTATTCTCCGTGCTGTACATAAGCACGACTTTGTCGTTCATAATAATGCCGCTTTTTGCCCATTCGCAGCCCATTGCGCTGTTCAAGGAGATCACGTTATCGAGGTTCTGGAATTACGCGGTGATACCGATGCTGGCCGCAAGCGTCATGCTGGGCATAGTCTCGATCGTATCGGGCCCCGCTACGGCATCGCCCGAATCCCTGGTCTATACGTTATTGGGCATCCTTATGCTGATCGGGTGGGCGCTCCTGAAATGGAAGCTCAGCGGATACGCGAGGCTGGACAAATGGTTCAAGCAGAACCTGCCGTCATATAATAAAGTGTCTCCGGCCCAGAAGGCCGACTTCCTGGATGACGTATACTTCGCGCACCAGGAGCTCATACAGGGTGACAGGCTGGCGGAGCTCAAGTATAATAGGACGCTCGTGAGGGCAAAGGCCGTCTACATCTCCACTTTGGTCATTACGCTGCTGCTCTATTTCATCTCGGAATTTGACCATAGGTTCTACAGCAACTGGATATGGGTCATCGCAGCGATCGAATCCGTGTACATGCTTATTTTGAACGTCGAACATACGAGCGACGACAGGGTGTACCTGGGCAAACTGTGCAATGAAGTAATGATACACGACTTCAACAGGCTCAACGAGAACGTCAGGGCCATGGAAGATATCTGGAATAAGCTGGACAGGGGCTACAAGAGCAAGCTTGTAAGGGTTTATGAGGACGAGTTCAGGGCCAAGAAGGCCATGATCAATTATATGTCA